>CANHCD010000171.1 GCA_947458795.1 Cyclobacteriaceae bacterium
CACGGCTTTCCAAACGGAATAGTTCTGGATCTCCTTCATCCCATTGGGAAGCATGAAGGGAATGGGATTGGCACCAGAATAAATAAAGTCACACCCCTGATCATTCATTTTCCACTTGTCCAATTCAGGCAAGTAAAAGTGTCCCACAGCCTTCATTTCCCGATCTGTAACTTCCGAAAGCGCAGAAATATCCGCAATCACTCGGGGCACATTCTGCCCTCCAAAATTGTATACTTCAGTTACTTGACGCTTGGTGTATTCAAAAGGATGGATGGGATAGGATGCTAGCGGGGCTATCGGGGCATGCCCAGTTCGTGACGTATAGCGGTCAATCAAGGCAGATGCTACCGGTGCTTCAAACTCTGGGTCTTCGGTCAAGGAAACGCGTACGGTATCCCCCAAGCCATCTTCCAAAAGCGTTCCTATGCCTACGGCCGATTTGATTCGACCATCCTCTGCCTCGCCCGCTTCGGTTACCCCTAGGTGCAAAGGATAGGGTTTGAAGCCTCCTTCATTGAGCTTTTGAACCAGCAAGCGGTAAGCCTGAACCATTACTTGCGTGTTGGAGGACTTCATGGAAATGACGATCTCGTGGTATTTTTCGTCTTCGCAAATTCTGAGAAACTCCAAGGCTGACTCCACCATTCCTAGCGGAGTATCCCCGTAACGACTCATGATTCGGTCTGACAAGGAACCGTGATTGGTGCCGATACGCATGGCGGTACCGTGTTCCTTACATATTTTGATCAAGGGCAAAAAACGCTCCCGAATCCGCTCCAACTCCTCGGCGTAGGAAGCGTCGGTATAGTCGATGACTTCAAATTTCTTTTTGTCCGCATAGTTGCCCGGATTGATGCGCACTTTCTCCACAATTTTGGCTGCCAATTCCGCAGCATTCGGCGTGAAGTGAATGTCTGCTACTAGAGGTGTGTTGTATCCGCGCTTTCGCAATTCCTCCTTGATATTCCGCAAGTTTTCCGCCTCTTTGAGCGAGGGCGCGGTGATTCGAATCAGCTGACATCCCGAATCAATCATCCGGATACACTGCTCCACAGAGCCTTGCGTATCCATCGTGTCAACCGTAGTCATGGACTGCACGACGATGGGATTGTCCCCACCAATGATCACATCACCTACCCGTACCGGAATAGTTACTCTCCGTGAATACTGGGTTAAACTGTTGCAATAACCACCTTCAAAAGGCTTCAATTGAGATTCCATAGCTTAAATATCTCCTAGTTGGGGACGAATAATTAGTTCTTCAACAACAGCACCCGGGGAAAGGTTATATGCTCCCCAAACTGAATCTGCCACATCCTCCGCATTCACGAAACGAGTGGCGGGCAAATCCACTCCTGCCCATGCATCGGTTAGGGTAGCCCCTGGTAAAATTGAGGTCACTTTGACTTGATGTGGTTTGAATTCTTCACGAAAGCACTTGGTCATGCCCAGCATCGCCCACTTGGACACGGAGTAGCTCCCGCCATTGGCATAAGCAGTGATGCCTGCAATGGATCCAATACTAAAAATATGCCCAGATCTACGCTGTATTAGTTCTTTGGCAAATGCTCGAGTCAGGTAATACGCGGAATAAAGGTTAGTATCCATCAGAAACTCTAAGTTTCCATCTGGCTCCTCATGAAGAGATCCCGGCAAGAAAATTCCAGTATTGTGAACGATTACATCCGGAATGCCTTTGGCTTTTACCGATTCCGCAAAGGATAAAACTTCCTCTTTCTTGGAAAGATCTGCCAAATAGGTGCTTACAGCAATTCCAGGGTAGGCTTGCTCCAAGAACTGTTTCAATGCAAGTAAATCTTGCCCATTTCGAGAACAGGTAAAAATATCAAAACCTTCCTTGGCAAATCGTTCGACAATTGCCCTTCCGATTCCTTTTGTACCTCCACTCACTAGGATGCTTTTCTTCATTTGTTTCGTTGCTTAATAGTTAGTGTAACAACTATTTACTTCAGGCAAAGTTACATTTTTTTATGAATTGATTTAATCTGAAATAACGAATGACTTTAGAAGGGTTTTTCTTTGAGCAGCAGCAATCCGCTTCACTCCTCCAGGCTAAGAATTAGCTTTGGCTAAAGGAAAGGTCAGGAAAAAAGTAGTTCCCTTGCCCACTTCAGTTTCATACCAGATTTTACCTCCAGCGGTTTCCACTCCACTTTTTGCAATGGCAAGACCGAGTCCAGAACCTTGACTCTTGGTACTAAAGTTGGGAATAAAGATTTTGTCCCGAAGTTCTAGAGGAATCCCCTTCCCATTATCTGAAATCTCCAAAAACACAGCACGATCTGTTAGCCAGAGCCAAATCCGAATATGCGGCTTTTTCCCTGGCTCTACTGCCTGCATGCCATTGATGATCAAGTTGGAGATCACTCTACCAAAAAGTTTGTCGTCCCCCAAAATTGAGATTTGGTCGGTGAAGGAATCGTCTTGGAATTCCAACTCCATCCGTTTATCGGTTTTAAATAGCTCAAGCACCTTAGACAACACCTCCTTAAAGTTCATCAATTCATTATTGGGAAGCGGCATCTTTGCAAAAGTGGAAAATGAAGAGGCAATTCCACTCAAGGCATCCACCTGATGAATCAAGGTTTCGAGCGACTTTTTCAGTTTATCCGCATCCTCCAATTTTCCTTCCCGCTCCAAACGAAGTAAATGTTGCAAGGTAAGCTTCATAGGTGTAAGTGGATTCTTGATCTCATGGGCCACTTGCTTGGCCATCTCCCTCCAAGCTGATTCCTTTTCAGTTGAGGCCAGCACCTTTTTACTTGCTTCCAACTTGGAGAGCATCTGGTTATACTCATTCACCAATAGCCCAATTTCATCCTTGGAGGACCAGTACATCGGCTCGTTATTTTCAAGATTAGTCACCTTGAGTTTTTGGGTAAGCAAGCGAAAGGGTAACGTCAAGTTTTTGGTAACCAAAAAGGAAATGATCAAAAACAGAATAAAAATCACCACAAAGGCATTGAAAACATTTCCCAAAACATCAGAGGTGAGGGAATTGAGTTCTTCTTCAGACTCGAAAAAAGGAATCGCCAACACTGCATTGATGGAGGCGTTGGACTGGGAAGGAATTGCCAAATACACGGTTTGGTACCTGAGCTTTCCAACCTGTTCTTCCAAAAGGGCCTCCACACCTTTCCCTTCCACCAATGCTGCCATTGCTCCAGGGTGCATGCGGTTGGATAAAAGCTTCTTTTCGAAAATAGTAATTCGACTTGAAGTAACTAAGGACCCTTCCTTTCCATACAAGTGGATATCTGTGCCCACAGTGGTTGCAAGTGCATTAATTTCCTCACTGAGCGCATCACGATCTACTTCTTCTAAGGTTTGACCTCCAAAAAATCGGACTAGATTCCCCTTAATTAAGGTGGCTTTTTGAAGGTACTGTCCATTCAGGTCCTCCTTGTAACTTTGAGAAAGTAAGCCGGTGGTAATGATTGAAATGATTAGAATTGGAAAGAAAAAGGCAAAATTCAGGTAGAGTTGAAGCTTTGTGGAGTAGTTGAATTCAAACTTTCGGTATCCCTGCATCAGCACACTTCCCAGAATGGAAAGAAAAGTGAGAAAAACAAAGACCACAAAAAACAGCGAAAGGGTCCCAAAAAACTGTTTCACCGAAATGACCGGGGAAGACAAAACCCAGAGCTCTTCCCCATTTTTTATCCCCAGGTGCTGGTAGCCCAAGGACTCAACTCCCCCATCTAGCAAGGCGGGATTTTGCAACATCAATCCAATCTCTTCCTGCTGGTAGTTAAAGCTGCCCGAACTTCGGATTAGTTCTCCATCTTTAAATACCCCATAATCAAAAGGATCGGTCTTCAATTTTTCCGCATACTGCTCATCCAAAAGCAAGCTTGGATAGGCGTTGCCAGATTGAATGCGTAGTTGATCAAACTCTAAATAGAGTGTTCCTAATCCAAGGCCAGCCTTGTTCATCGGAACAAAGGCTACAAATTTACTTTCCCTTCCACCTGCTGAGTCTTGTACATAATATAAATTAGGTACCTGAGTTGCGTAGTCGCTCTTGACAAACTCTTGCTGCAATTCCTGCAAGGACTCCCCCTCCAAACGCCCTCCAATTTGCTTGGCCGAAGGCGAAAAAATACGGATCACCACTTCGAATTGATCGAAATAATTGTCCAAGTAAATTTTTCGGATTTTACTCACTACCGGATCCTTGGAGAGCAGAGGGTCTGCCAATCGGTTCTGAATAAAAAGATCGTTTTTGAGCCTGGAAAAAATATCTTCTAAAATTAAGGCTGTTCGTCCTTCGGATGCCAACAGCTGCTGATTGGCAAAAGCAATTTTGGACTGTGCCAGTCGATCCGCAGAAGATTGGTAGCTACTTGCCGCCACTATGCTTGCAGCAATAAGGCTAGCATAAAAAAGCGTCAAGAAAGTTTCTAAACCTAAACGGTACACATTGGCAACTAGGTCAAACCTAATTATAGAAAATAGAAACAGGAAGTGGGCCAAACCTGCTACCCCAAACCAACTATTCCAAAAAAAGAAAATTAGCGTACAAACCCCAGTCACCACAAGTAAGGTTCGGTACACTAAACGCTTACTTGAGCCCCCACGGATAAATAAATTGAGTAAGGTAAAACTCAGAAATACGTAAGCTGCTGCCCAAAGAAAAACAATTAAAAAGCTGCTCCCTACCAGTAGATCAAAGCTCGGGATCGAAGAAATATACAAACTCCACGATGCGCGTAGCACTAAATCCCGGACAATCGCCCAGAGGCCACAAAAAAACAAAGTGGAAACCGCATAAGCCAAAAGAAGTAACCCTTCTTCTCGAATCCGAAGCCGCCAATTGGCAAATTTTTCCAAGATGGATTTGGAGGAAAGTTGGTAAACTAATAAGCCTAAAATCAGCACGCTGCAACCCGTATGCAGCAGCAGATCCCCTAGGCTAGGCACCAACCAGGAAGAGCTGTATGCCTTAGGATCAAAAAGCAATAGATCTAAGTAGTCTTGCGGAAATCTGAAAGCCAACATGCCCGCTCGAATCACCAAAAGAATAAAAAAACCATAGCCTATGGCCTGCCATACTTGTCCTTTTCTCCATTTTTTTCTCAGAAAAATAAAACTGAGAAATGCATAGAGCAAAAAGATAGAAAAACTGAAAATCAACAAGGGAGTGGTCCATGTTTTCCCCACAGAAACAAACCCTACTTGAAAGTCAATCCCAAATAAGGGTTGACCGCTGGAGGATTTGACCTGGAAGGCTCCTTCGGTTGCATTGGGGTAAAGCGTAAACAACGAATTCCCAAATACCTCGGGGTTAGGCCCCATCACCACATATTCATTTTTAATATCCCCAGACCA
>CANHCD010000172.1 GCA_947458795.1 Cyclobacteriaceae bacterium
GACTGTAGAGAAGGTATCTGCGGAATGTGTTCCCTCTACATCAATGGCAAACCTCATGGACCCTTGCAGACTACTACCTGCCAGCTGCACATGCGTTCCTTCTCTGACGGGGAGACCATCACGATTGAACCTTGGAGAGCCAAAGCTTTTCCTGTGGTAAAAGACTTGGTAGTCAATCGCTCTGCTTTTGATCGAATCATCCAAGCAGGTGGCTATGTGTCTGTCAATACTGGAGGGGTACCTGATGCCAACGAAATTCCAATCCCAAAGATTGTGGCCGACTTGGCCATGGATGCTGCCCAATGCATCGGTTGCGGAGCTTGCGTCGCAGCATGTAAAAATGCATCTGCAATGCTATTCACCTCAGCAAAAGTATCTCAGCTGGCCTTGTTGCCTCAAGGACAGGTGGAACGCAAAACTAGAGCGGAAAAGATGGTGGCTCAGATGGATTCCGAAGGTTTTGGAGCTTGTACCAATACTGGTGCTTGTGAAGCAGAATGTCCTAAAGGCATCTCTATTACCAACATTGCTCGTATGAATCGAGAGTATTTTTCTGCTGTGGTCAGTAGCGACAACATGTAAGATGGAGATTCTATCTCAACCAAAAAGGGCCAGCAATTGCTGGCCCTTTTTGGTTTGGGCTGATCATTGGTTCATCTGGTTGATCCATGCTCGAATCAAGTCCACCCCTTCCGCATGGATGCTGGTTCGCCCGATCTCTGGCATGGCTACTCCCATTTCTGTGGAATTCATACGATGCAGCAGAATAGATGCATCCGCCTGACCAGGCACGATATCGTAGGTGTGTTTGCCAGATCCTTGACCTGCCGCAACTGGAGTTTTGAATACTCCCAGTTTCAAGGGGTCTTTCTGGCCATAGGTAAGAAAAAGTCCCGAAGTACTGGCAGGGCCTTCAGCTCGATGGCAATGGGAGCAGTTGATGTCAAGGTAAGCCATGGCTCGATCGTTGAGCGTTTGGCTTTGATCCTCATAGTTGATAAGGGAAGGATGTGCTGCTTTGCCCAAAAAACCTTCTAGTTTTCCAAGCTTCATCCAATGTGCCAATTGATTTTCAGGGCCTTCTTCAAAGGTAATAGAGTGGTTGAGGTACCTGGTTTGCACGCCCAAGGGCGCTAAGGATTCGTTTTTGTTGTGGCAGCTCTTGCACTGGTTTTTGTTGGGGACGAGGTAGTTGATTATCTGTTCCTCGCCCGCTTGGTTTATGAAGCGAACTTCCTTTTCAGCACCCACCACCTTCAAGACTGCGTCTGTTTGGGAGTCATTCCAGACGTAGGGATAAGCTTGCCAGCCGCTTGCCTCGTGGATCATGAGACGAGTTTCGATGATTCTACGCTCTCCCTCTGGCTTTCGGAAATCAGCAGGATAGTAGAAATTCTTGATCAAGATCGTTCCCTGCGGCAAATTCAGTTCCTCTCCGGCTAGAATGGCTTTCTCTCCTTCGGGAAGGTACGCAAAGCGACTCTTGAGTGCATAGTCGGTAAACAAGGAGGAGGCAGGTTGGTATGGAATTACCGATTCGTTGGGAGATAAGCTTGCGAGTTCTCCTTCAAAAAAACCGTAAGTGGAGAGTCTTCGGTAGGGGAACTTCCCTGAAGCTTCTTCAGGTGCTAAGACTTCTTCCGCTACATTTGCTTGAATTTCCTCTTTCACTGCTGGCTGGCAGGACCAGAGCAGGGAAAGTAAAAGGCTTGCAATTGCCCACTTGGATAAATTGGGAGAGGTGGCTGCCATGATCACCGCATTTTTGATTGAAGAACAGGCAAGGAGCTTAACCCTAGCCCTGCAGGGGAAGGTTTGCAACTCAGGAAGGCAGCATAGTCCTCAAATGCGTCGATATTGTCCTCGCCTTCCATCAGGTAAAAGCGGGTAAATCGTAGGTCCTTGATGCTGGGCTCTTGAATGCAAATGCGCATGGGATTGGAGTCAATGGAGGGAGCGAGGGACTCGTCCCAAATTCCATCGTAGATGATGTCTTGGGTTTTAAGCCAGCCATGTGCATTGTATAGGCTGACCAACTGTCCCAATTCCCGGGTGAGATCAGGTAGGCTGAACCAGGATCCCCGATTGTATTCGTTGTCGTGGAGGGAGATGTCAGTGGTGTAGGGCGACCAGTTGGGAGCTTCGGCAGGAAAGCCAGTGACTTGGTAGCTAGCAATGGCCACGCCATAGGTTTTGTTTCGAAGGATTCGGTTGTTGAAGATTTCTACCTCTTTGGCAGCCAAGAGCACGATACCTGATCCTGGAGGGATCATGGTTACGGTATTGCCGTTGGGTCCATCGCCAATGGGAGTGGCAAAATTCTCGTGGTTGTTGTCAATGATATCGTTGTCGTAAATGCGGGTTTGCCGACCATCTCCCTTGGGGAGACCGGGTAGGTTAAATACCAGGATTCCACCTGCATTGTCTCTAGCCGTATTTCCATAGACTTCTGCACGGTCGCAGTTTTCAATTTCAATGCCTGCTACATTGCCGAAGGCAAGGGAGTTTTTGACCACGATGTCTTCGGATTGCCCTACGTAAATTCCTGCGTCTTTGGAGTGCGAGGCGATGCATTCATCAATCAATACATTTTTACATTGCACAGGATAGATGGCATAGGTGCCATTTTTAGATTTATCTCCGTTGGTCCAGGTGACATTGATCTTGCGAAAGGTGATGCCATCCGTATGCTGTGCTTTGATGCCATCGCCAGGAGCGTCTTCGATGCTCAAGTTTTCAATAGTGATGTCCTTGCCCACGATTTTCACCCCTTCTCCTCCAGATTTAAGGTTTCGGAAGGAGAGGACGGTTTGATCCATTCCATCTCCTTGAATGCGGATTGAAGTTTTATTGTCTAGGATGAGTTGTGTCTTTAGTTCGTAAAACCCAGCGGGGATACGGATGGTGCTCGAGTCTTCTGCGAGGATAAAGGCTTCCACCAAGGCCTCTACTTCTTCCACGGTGGCGCGGCGCAACTTGGAACTATCGTAAGTTTGTTCCTTAGATTCTGAACCGCAGCTCAAAAGGATGAATGTTAAAGAAAAAATGAGAAGGGATCGAATCATGCTGCGTACTGTTTGCACCTTCAGGATGGTTTTTAATTTTTGCTAGTCACTTGAATTTTGAGTTCAATCGGGCAAAGAATTTGAACCGAACTTGGGTTGATTTGGGTTTGTTAGAATTGGTTGGGGAATTTCGAGAAAATTGGGAGGGAATCCAAATGCCATTTATTCAGGTGATTTCTCGGGAAGTAAATTTAAAGTGATATGGGTTTAAGCTTTACAGAATAAAAATCCGTCTCCAGCTAGAATTTCACATTTCTTGTTTTAGTTTTAAGAAACAATAATCACCCCAGTTATGAAAAAAGGTCTTTTACTAATCGCATTTTTAATTTTCGCCGCTACTGCTCAAGCTCAGCTAGGACTGCGTGCAGGTCTTGGTTCCTCCAACTTCTCCAATGGAGATGTCCAACGTGGTTTTACCTCCTTGATCAGACCTCACCTTGGCGCCTACTATGGGTTGGAAGTAACCGAAAAGATAACCGTAGAGCCGGGTATGTTTTTTTCAGGGAAAGGGATTAGCACCACAAGTAAGGTTACTAACAAAGAATTCAAAGAAAGTTTGAGTTACTTGGATATCCCTGTTTTGGTACGCTATGCGGTGAATGAAGACTTCAATGTCTTTGCTGGGCCTCAGGCAGGATTTCTAATTGCAAGAACGTATACCGAAGGGAGTTTAAAAATCACCGACACCGCGCCTGTTGGAGGTTATGAAATTGGAGGCGTTTTTGGTGTGGGCTACAAATTGAACTCTGGAATCAACCTTCAAGCAAGCTATGATTTTGGGATTGCACCATTTCAATACTTTCAAGCAGACGTAAATAACACGGTGTATAAACTCTCTGTAGGATATACCCTTCCTTCTAAAAAGGCAAAAGAAAAAACGGAGCAGGAGCAACAATAGCTCCTGTTTATTTTTTCAATCGATCTGGATTGTCTTGAATAAAGGATTTCCATCCCTCATTTCTTCCCCGCGTTTGCGTTCGTCCTTCGTGAAAGTGGTGGCATAGCGCTACTGCCAGCGCATCGGTTGCATCCAACAGTTTGGGGAGCTCTTCAATGCCTAGTAAGGTTTGAAGCATCGCGGCAACCTGCTCTTTGGAAGCATTTCCATTGCCAGTCACGGACTGCTTTACTTTTTTGGGAGAGTATTCCGTAATGGGAATCTCTTTCGAGAGAGCAGCTGCCATCGCTACTCCCTGAGCACGGCCAAGCTTCAACATGGATTGCACGTTGACTCCAAAGAAAGGGGCCTCTAGGGCTACAGAATCAGGCGCAAACTCATCCAAAATGCCTGAAATGCGCTCAAAGATTTTCTTGAGTTTCAGTTCGTGCGTCTCGTATTTTTTGAGGTGAATGACCCCATATTGGAGGATCTTGTATTTCTTACCTTCGGTCAAAATCAAGCCATAGCCCATCACATTAGTTCCAGGGTCAATTCCTAAAATGATCTTTTCTTCAGGCAGTTTTTTGTCAGGGGCTTTCACGAAACCAAGTTAAGGGAAATACCCTGAAAATCATGCGCCAGCATCATTCGACTGGAGGCCTTCCCCTGTGAGGCAGTTTAGGCCCTTCCGAGCTAACCAAGTTTCCAATAAGATTCCTTATTTTTAGGAACTAGCCGAGTACTTATGAGTGACGAAGAATTTGACTTATTAGATGAATTGTATTTTGTCCAACCCTATGCAGTCTTGCAAGAGGCCTTGGGTTGGGAGGATTCCCGGCTCCTAGACACCCTTTCTTTGCTTTTAGACAAAGGTTGGATCAAATGCTTTTCAGCACCAGACCAAGAATGCTTTGACGATATTGACCTGCATGCAGTAGGGAAAGCGCTTATGTATTTGGCTACAAAAAAGGGCTTAATGGCTCACAATACCCTCTAACGTGCAATCGAATAGTTACAAATACCAACGGAAAGAATTGGAGCTGAAGGCCTTGCTTGAAATCACGCAGGCCATTAATGAAAACCAATCGGAAGAGGTCCTGATCAACATCTTCAAGTTCACCTGTTTGGTACACCTCGATATTCGTTCCTTGATTTTGTATGTAGCAAAAGAAGGAGACTTTGAGCAGCGCATCGCTCATGGCCTAAAGTCAAAAACTCCTATCCTCCTCTCAGTCAATGCTGTAGAAGAAAATAAAAAAACTGGCAGCTTGTCCATCCGTCTCGAAGATGGTTATTCTTTTGGGGAGCTGGAAACTTACTTGCCTGTATACCATAAGGAGAAGCTGCTGGCGATTTTGTTTTTGAAACGAAAAAATAAGGA
>CANHCD010000173.1 GCA_947458795.1 Cyclobacteriaceae bacterium
CATGATCCACTTGAGTCCTTCCTTGTAGAGCTCCCCAAAGCCGCTAAGCGTCAGCACTACTCGTGCAATCAACAGCACAAAAAAAGCAATCAAGTTGATGGCCATTAGCTTGTATAAGCTATTGTCCCGCCGGTTGAATGCGTTTTTTAAATTGTCCCAAAAGCTCGAATACATATCAGTAGAAGCTATTTCTATTTTTTTTCCAGAAGTAAACTAAGATTGCTCCGACCACAAGACCACTGAGGTGTGCAAAGTGGGCCACGTTATCGGTAGGACTTGTCAACAGCACATTGTACACCGAATAGAGCCCGTAGAAAAGCACCATGTACTTTGCTTTAATTGGTATTGGTGGAAAGAGCAGGAAGAGTTGGGTATTTGGAAACAGCATGCCAAAAGCAATTAATATCCCAAAGAGTGCTCCCGAAGCGCCGACCATCGGCTGGTTGACTTGCAGCTCCAAAATGGTATTCAAGGTTTGCTCAGCGCGATCGATATTCATGGGATCTTCCGGATTTCTGCTGTACTGATCCACAAAATCAAACACTTCAGGAGAGAAGTAGCTCCGATTCTCGATAACTAGGCGGTTAAAATACTCCGGATCTGGATTGGCCTCAAATGCCAATACCTTCTCCTCCATCGTTCGGTACTGGACCAAGGTATACCCAGAGTAGAGCACTCCTGCTCCCATTCCAGAGACCATCCAAAGGATAAACAATTTTTTGGGGCCAAGAAACTGTTCCAACAGAGGGCCAAAAATCAGGAGCCCGAAGAGGTTGCTGAATAGATGCCAAAAGTCGGCATGCATAAACATGTAGGAAAGGAATTGGAAGGGCTTGAAGTAGGAACTCTGGATATTGTAGAGGGCAAACCATTCGTTCAAGGGAGGGAACACAAAATTGGCCACCAAAAAAACAGCAATGTTGATCAGCAATAGATTTTGAACGACCGGTGTGATGTTTCTAAACATATTATTTTGCGAAGAAGGCGTGAATGCTAGTTAAATCCAATTTCACGAAGGTTTTGTTTCCAGAAGGGGAATAATTTGGGTTTGGACAAGCAAAAAGCTGCCCTACTAAGGTCTCCATCTCTTGTGCATCAAGCTTCTGCCCTTTCTTTAGACAGGATCTTTTGGAAAGAGAGCGGGCTAGATTTTCCTTTTTATCTAAGGAAAGCTCGTTTTTAAAATTTTTATACTGCTCAAGCAATCCTTCAAAGAGTTCCTTTTCATTTTTTACTTGCGTTTCTGCAGGGACCCCTCGGATGACCACTGAGTCCTTGCCAAACTCATCGACTAGAAAGCCAAGGCTTACCAGTTCCGGGAGGATGTCCATCACCAAGGCAAAGTCTGCTGGATTCAGAGTCAATACCGTCGGAAACAAGCATTGTTGTGAGGCTCCATGCGTCGTTTGCAGTTGCTTGAGGTACCGCTCGTAGAGGATTCGCTCATGCGCCAATTGCTGATCGACGATAAGTAGTCCGGTAGACATTTGGGCCACAATATAGCTTCGTTCTACTTGAAAGGTCGTTCCTGTTCCGGCTTCCTGCTCCAATACCTTGGAAACTTCTCCCGCTGTAGCTCTACTTTGAAAGGTCAGTAGCTCTTGATCATCCCCCGAAAAAGCAGGAGATTTTTGGGAAATGGAAGCTGGAGTATCCCCTTCAAAAAGTCGCTCCCAACCAGAGACTGAGGCTCGCTGAAACTCAGGAGTATTGTAGGTTTTGTAGCTGTATTCGCGGTCTACATCCACAGACACTTGAGGATTGGTCGTCCAATTTTCTTGAAAGTTAACATCCATGCTAAAATCCAGTGCAGGCATAACCTGATGTGCCCCCAAGGCTTGCTTGACAGCCGAACGAATCACTGCGTAAATGGTTCGCTCGTCCTCAAACTTGATTTCAGTCTTGGTCGGATGTACGTTGATATCGATGGTAGCAGGATCTATATCCAGAAACAACACATAAAACGGGTGTTGATCTGCTTGAATCAATCCCTCGTAGGCAGTATTTACTGCATGGTGGAGGTAGCTGCTTTTGATGTAGCGATTGTTGACGAAGAAAAATTGCTCCCCACGCGTTTTTTTAGCGTATTCAGGCTTGCCTACATAGCCCTTGATGCTGAGATGGGTAGTTTCTTCCTCACAGGGAACGAGTTGATTTTGGATTCCTTTCCCAAAAATCCCCACAATGCGCTGGCTAAGTTTGCCTGGGAGCAAGTTGTAAGTTTCCAAATCTTGTTGGTACAGGGAAAAGGCTATTTCTGGGTAGGAAAGGGCCACCCGTTGGAATTCATCGACGATATGTCGCATTTCCACGGGATTGGACTTCAAGAAATTCCTTCGTGCAGGCACATTGAAAAACAAGTTTCGCATGGCCACCGAAGTTCCTACGGGTACCGCTACGGGTTCCTGCTTTTTGACCTCCGAGCCTTCAATATGAATCAATGAACCCACCTCAGCTTCCTGGGTTCTGGTTTTTAGTTCGACCTGCGCCACTGCGGCGATAGAAGCCATGGCCTCCCCTCGAAAACCAAAAGTTCGAATGGCAAAAAGATCTTGTGCAGTACGGATTTTGGAAGTAGCGTGTCGCTCAAAACTCATGCGCGCATCGGTGGGGGACATTCCTTTCCCGTTGTCGATCACTTGAATTAGCTGCTTCCCAGCATCTTTGACTACTACCTGAATTTGTGTGGCTCCAGCATCAACGGCATTTTCAAGCAACTCTTTGAGTGCAGATGCAGGCCGTTGAACTACCTCACCCGCAGCAATTTGGTTGGCAATGGCATCGGGAAGAAGCTGAATGTAATCAGGCATTTTTCCTTTTTTTGAGGAATTTCAGTAAAAAATAAAAACCCCCTCCTCCGATAGCCACATAGCTTAGGTAGGTAAAAATGGAGGGGCCAATGTAAATGTATCCAAATGCTGCTGCGACCATGCCCAGAAAAAGTAGGGTGCGGATTATTCCAGTGGAATTGAAAACAGCAGTGTCTCGGGTTTTCATTCCCCGATAGGAAGAAAATGAGCCCTTCATGGCTGACCGCCTCGGAGACGCGGAGCCGCTCTCCTCTTCCGCCTCAAGTAATCCTTCTTGCTCAAGCTCCTTTTTTATTCTAGAAGTACGCTCTTCAATCTCCTCTTTGATTGGATCATAGTACCTTGGCTTGATGGAAAAACGCTGGTGAGAGGCAGTCTTAAATATGGAAGGGAGTTTCATGTTTTATTTCTGTTTTTCGATCTACGACACTTGGATTTCTGATCCATTAGATGGAATCCCTTGTTGGGTTTTGGTTTTTAGTCCCTAGAAAATTCCAAAGTCGGGTTGAAGTTTTACAAACTTTTGTATCTTGAATCTTCAGGCCTTTTTTTAGAGACTTACTCGATAGGAAAGCCTTTACTCTAACTAAAAAGCCCTAAATCACTGGGTAAATTTAGGTAAAAATACAGAATTAAATGTATTCTATTCCATGAGAACACTGCATTTGCTCAACCTACTCTGGGTCCTTTTGTTGGGAATTTTTTTTCCTAATACGCGAGTTTCTGCTGAGGTTCTTAAGGACTCATTGGAAACAAAAAAATCCGATCACCAACAGCTTTGGGTGGATAGTGTGTTTGATGCACTCAGCTTTGAAGAGCGCCTGGGGCAGCTCTTCATGGTGGCGGCCTACTCCAACAAAGATCAGCGTCATGTGGATGAGGTCAGTGCGTTGATCCAAAAAGAAAATTTAGGTGGACTTATTTTTTTTCAAGGAGGGCCTAACCGGCAAGCTCGCCTAACTAATTACTACCAGGCACAAGCCAAGACTCCCTTGATGATTGCGATGGATGCGGAATGGGGGATAGGAATGCGGCTGGATTCTACCCTCAATTTTCCAAAAGCCATGACTCTGGGAGCCATCTCAGATCCGAACTTAGTTCAGGAAATGGGGGCAGAAATCGCCCGGCAGTTTAAGGTATTGGGCATGCATGTCAATTTTGCCCCTGTGGTAGATGTCAACTCCAATCCCGAAAATCCTGTCATCGGCTTTCGGGCCTTTGGTGAAGATAAAAATCGAGTTACCCAACGAGCGGTGGCCTACATGAAAGGACTTCAGGAGAATGGGGTCCTTGCCAATGCAAAGCATTTTCCTGGGCATGGAGATACAGAAACAGATAGCCATTTTTCGCTGCCCTTGATTGCTCATGAAGAAAAAAGAATTTGGGAGGTAGACCTGTATCCCTACCAAGAGCTCTTCAAAGAAAACTTGATGTCCGTCATGGTGGCCCACCTGAATGTCCCTAGCCTCAATCAAGGATCTGCGATTTCAACCAGCCTATCCAAACCCATTGTCACCGATTTACTGCAGCAGCAGATGAATTTCAAAGGCTTGATTTTTACCGATGCCTTGAACATGGAAGGGGTAGCCATCCGAAATAAACCGGGAGAAGTAGAGTTGCAAGCACTACTGGCTGGCAACGACATCCTCCTTCATTCGGAAAATGTAGCCAAGGCAAAGGCCCTGATTCTAGATGCCGTGGCTCAGGGGCTCATCAGCGAAGAAGAGATCAATCGACGGGTAAAAAAAGTCTTGAACGCCAAGTATTGGGCTGGGCTCCATTCCTTTTCTCCCCTAGACACCTACAAAATTGCGGATCGCCTGACGACCTCAGCTACCTCGGAAGTCATCGAAAAACTCTACAGTGAAGCCATCACGGTAGCGGCAAATAAGGGAGATTTACTTCCCCTAGGGCAGTTAGATCAGCGAAAAATCGCCAGCCTAAGTATTGGCGGTTCTGGCGAGAATTTCAGCAGCTACCTCAACCGCTACACCCAGGTAGACCACTTTGAGATTGCGAAGGCTTCCGGTGAGTCTGCGCACTACAACTTGATGAAGCAGTTGGAAGACTACGAGGTGGTTGTGGTGGGCTTGATGGGCATCTCCAATAGCCCCCAGCGCCAATTTGGAGTTGCTCCAGGGGATTTGGAGTTGATTCGCGCTTTGGAAAAAAGACAAAAAGTGGTGACAGTACTCTTTGGGAATGTTTATGCAGCCAAATACCTGGAAGGCTTGGAGCATGTGGTCTTTGCCTATGAGAATTCACCCTTCACCCAAAAGCTAGTTCCCCAGATTTTATTTGGAGCCAAGCCCGCCAAAGGAATCTTGCCCGTGACGGTAAGCGAACAATTTACGCAAGGTGTGGGTGGGCTCCTAACCCCATCAAATCGTTTGGCCTATGGAAGTCCAGAAAGCGTAGGAATGAATGGGGAAAAATTGAATAAAATTGATGGGGTTGTGGCTGAAATGATTGCATCCAAAGCAGCCCCAGGAGCAAGAGTCCTCG
>CANHCD010000174.1 GCA_947458795.1 Cyclobacteriaceae bacterium
CATATCAATGATGATTTTCTGAGAGATCTCCCAAACCGTCTTGTAGAGGTCTTTGATATTTTGTGGTATTCCAGGAACAGAAAGAACCGATCCATTGGTGGAGATGAGGCGATTTCTCATGGTATCATTCCACAATCCCAACTCAATCAAATCTTTCATTAAGTGCTTGTTGACTACAATAAACTCTCCAGAAAGGGTTCTTCGTGTATAGATGTTTGAAGTATAAGGCTCAAAGCATTCGTTGTTACCCAAGATCTGAGAAGTGGAAGCGGTTGGCATTGGAGCTACCAATAGGGAGTTTCGCAAGCCGAATTTCTTCACTTTTTCTTTCAATGAATCCCAATCGTAGCGACCAGATTTAGGAGTAACACCCCACATGTCAAACTGGAGAATTCCTTTGGAGGCAGGGCAGCCCTCGTAGGTTTCGTAGGTGCCTTGTGTTTTTGCAAGCTCCATAGAAGTCTCCACGGCAGCGTAGTAGATGGTTTCGAAGATATCTTCATTTAGGCCTCTTGCTTCTACGGAGTCGAAAGGCATTCTTAATAGAATAAATGCATCCGCTAGACCTTGAATACCCAAGCCAATTGGACGGTGTCTAAAGTTGGATTTTCTAGCTTCTTCTACTGGATAGTAGTTGATATCGATCACCTTATTCAAGTTGCGGGTAGCCACTTTGGTGATCTCGTATAGTTTTTGGTGGTCAAAGCGTAGCACACCATCTTCACCGGCGATCACAAATTTAGGTAGCGCAATCGAGGCAAGGTTACATACTGCTACTTCATCAGGAGCGGTATATTCGATGATCTCGGTGCAGAGGTTAGAAGATTTGATGGTTCCCAAGTTCTGCTGGTTGGATTTTCCGTTTGCAGCATCCTTGTAGAGCATGTAAGGGGTACCGGTTTCGATTTGAGATTCCAATACTTCAAACCAAAGTTCTTGAGCCTTGATCGTTTCTCTGGCTTTTCCTTCCTTCTCGTACTTTTCGTACAATCTCACAAATTCTTCTCCATGGCAATCTGCAAGACCTGGAGCTTCATTAGGGCAGAAAAGAGACCAGTCTTCGTTGTTCTCTACGCGCTGCATGAATAGATCTGGAATCCACAAAGCATAGAATAGATCTCTAGCACGCATCTCTTCCTTACCATGGTTTCTTCGTAGTTCAAGGAAGTCCTTGATATCTGCATGCCAAGGCTCCAAGTAGATGGCGAAGCTTCCTTTTCGCTTTCCTCCACCTTGGTCCACATAGCGGGCGGTCATGTCAAAGTTACGTAGCATAGGTACGATTCCATTGGATACGCCGTTGGTACCTTTGATGTAGCTTCCCTTTGCTCGTACATTGTGGATAGAAAGACCAATGCCTCCCGCAGATTGAGAGATTTTAGCACAGGACTTTAGGGTATCGTAGATGCCATCAATGCTGTCATCCTTCATGGTGAGTAGGAAGCAGGAGGAGAGCTGTGGTTTTGGAGTGCCCGCGTTAAAAAGAGTTGGGGTAGCGTGAGTAAACCACTTTTCAGAAAGCAAATCGTAGGTCTCAATAGCTGCGTCCAAATCCTCACGGTGAATGCCTACGGCTACTCGCATGAGCATGTGTTGCGGACGCTCTACTACCTTTCCATCCAGACGGATGAGGTAGCTTTTTTCCAACGTTTTGTACCCAAAATAGTCGTAGCTGAAGTCACGCTTGTAATCGATCGCCTCATCGAGTTTCGCTGCGTGCTGCTTAATAATTCCATAAACCTCAGTGTCCAATAGCTGGGCATTTCCTCCGGTTATCGGATTGATATAGGTATACAGTCTTTTCATGGTATTTGAAAAAGACTGGCTGGTAGTTTTGTGTAGGTTAGAGATGGCAATCCGTGCTGCCAAAATAGCGTAGTCTGGGTGACGTACGGTTAGCGAAGCACAGACTTCAGCTGCGAGGTTGTCGAGTTCGGAAGTGGTCACCCCATCGTAAAGGCCATCGATTACCTTCTTGGCAACTTCAATGGGCTGGATGAATTTGGGGTCTAGTTCATAGCACAGGTTTTCTATACGTGCAGTGATCTTGTCGAATCGTACGGATTCTCGTCTTCCGTCTCTTTTAACTACTAACATACTCTGGCGAATTTTTAAAGGGGGTGGTTTGAAATAGGTATTTTGGGGTACTCAAGATTATTTAGAAATCTTCTCCGATGGAGAACCTCGCCACATTATCTGCTGGTTCGGTAGATTTCATGACTCCAGCTTTCTGGTAGTCACCAACTCTTTTTTCGAAGAAGTTTGTTTTGCCTTGTAGTGAAATCATGTCCATGAAATCGAATGGATTGGTACTGTTCCACTCCTTCTCACATCCAAGCTCCATAAGCAATCGGTCTGCTACAAATTCAATGTATTGACACATCAAATCAGCGTTCATTCCGATCAGGCGTACGGGCAAAGCGTCGGTCACAAATTCTTTTTCGATGGCTACAGCATCCATGATGATCAAGCGAACGGTCTCTTTTGGAAGCTGGTTATTTACGTGTTTGGTGTACAAGTGGCAGGCAAAATCGCAATGCAATCCTTCGTCTCTTGAAATCAATTCGTTCGAGAAGGTAAGTCCTGGCATAAGCCCTCTTTTCTTAAGCCAGAATATGGAGCAAAAGGATCCTGAGAAGAAAATACCTTCTACAGCTGCAAAGGCGATCAAGCGCTCCTGGAAGGAGCCATTGTCAATCCATCTCAAAGCCCAGTCTGCTTTCTTCTTTACGCAGTCGATGTGCTCAATGGCATTGAGTAGGCGATCACGCTCCACGTTGTCTTTGATGTAAGTATCGATCAATAACGAGTAGGTCTCGGAATGGATATTCTCCATTGCGATTTGGAAGCCGTAGAAAAATTTGGCTTCGGTGTATTGTACTTCAGCCACAAAGTGTTCGGCAAGGTTTTCATTTACAATCCCATCGGAAGCGGCAAAAAAGGCAAGGATGTGAGAGATGAAATGTCTTTCTCCATCGTTCAAGTTTTTCCAGTCGGAAAGGTCTTGGCTTAGGTCTATCTCCTCAGCTGTCCAAAAGCTGGCCTCAGCTTTTTTGTAGTACTGCCAGATGTCGGCATGCTGAATAGGAAATAAGACAAATCGGTTACCATTCTCTTCTAAAATCGGCTCGTGCTGCATCGCTCTCTAGTGTTTGTAATCTAAGGATTGGGTATTTTTAACTAATAAATGGCCATTGGGGATTCCTGTGAAGGAAAAAGCTGCCTTTTCAGAACAGCTATCCAACAAATATGAGGATGAAAAAGGGAATAAAAAAGTTGAAAACAAGCTGAAAATGAAGATTATGACCCTCGGTCAAAAACTATATAAACTTCTTAATGTCAATTAGATAATATCAAATGAATTAAGTAAAGAATCAATTTTATTTCTTGATTTTGCCCGTTTGAATAATTTTTAAATTCTAAAACTTTTTTTTTAAGCCTAGGCCTGACCTACGTTTTGAATTGTAGTCAATTAAATTTTTAAACATTTTTAAAATTTAAATAACTCAAAATCAATAAGTTATATAAAATGCAATTTTTGCTTAAAAATTTTAGTTCTCCAGAAAGGTGAAGCAAATTAGACTAAAAAAGCTGCCTTCAAAGTTCCACTAAAAACCGAAACCTATCTTACATCATTTTTGACAAAAGTTTTTTTAGTTTCATTTCAATTCCTATATTTGCACTCCGATTTCGATAAATCAAGAACATGTACGCAATAGCAATCATCGCAGGAAAGCAGTTCAAAGTAACAAAAGATCAATTCGTTTATGCTCCTAAACTAGCATTGGCAATTGGCGCTTCCGTGGAATTTGACCAGGTCTTGTTGGCAGAAGCCAATGGCACTGTGTCTGTTGGTGCTCCTTTACTTGCAGGAGCCAAGGTATCCGGAAAAGTTCTGGATCATGTAAAAGGTGACAAAGTGATTGTCTTCAAGAAAAAGCGCCGCAAGGGCTACAAGAAGAAGAACGGTCACAGACAGGACTTCACCAAAGTAATGATCGAATCAATCACGCTTTAAGGTAATCATCCAAGAAATCATAAACGAATAAAACCATGGCACACAAGAAAGGTGTAGGTAGTTCCAGAAACGGACGTGATTCGCAATCCAAAAGATTGGGTGTGAAAAAGTTCGGCGGTGAAGTTGTCATCGCAGGAAACATCCTAGTTAGACAAAGAGGTACAAAACATCATCCAGGTTTGAACGTAGGTTTGGGCAAAGACCACACCTTGTTTGCGTTGACCCCAGGAGTTGTTTCCTTCAAGAAAAAATTTGATGGAAGATCTTACGTGAGCATCCTGCCTGCGCAAGATTAATTTCCAATCTATCTTACAAAAACCTCTTCCTCGGAAGAGGTTTTTTTTTGCCCTTAGCCCACCTTTTTGCCTTTAATCAATTTTTTTACTTCCTTTTCCAACTTTTCTCCTACCTTAAATCAAGATATTAATACCTAACCCCATGATACCTTTTCAATCTATTCTCCGTAGCAGCATCTTGCTGCTTCTTATTCTAACTAGTTTCCCTTCTATTGGGCAACAAATTCCTGATCCCAAACTCTATGATGCTGTTCAATGGCGCCTTGTAGGCCCATTTAGAGGAGGTAGAGCCGATGGAGTAGCAGGAATCAAAGGCAATGACAAATCCTATTACTTTGCCTCTACTGGAGGAGGGATTTGGAAGACGACCAATGCGGGCCAAACTTGGAAATCCGTATCGGATGGATTTTTTGGTGGATCCATGGGCGCCGTCGCAGTATCGGAAAGCGATACCTCCACAGTCTATGCTGGCGGTGGCGAAAAAACCGTCCGTGGCAATGTATCCTTTGGTTACGGAATTTGGAAGAGTGCGGATGCAGGTAAAACCTGGGCTCGAGCTGGCCTCGATAAAAGCCGATTTGTTTCGCGCCTTCGCATTCATCCCAGCAACCCTAATGTAGTCTACGCGGCTGTACTTGGCGATATTTTTAAGCCCGATGCCACCCGCGGCGTATACAAGACTACCGATGGCGGCAAGACCTGGGAGCAGCTTCTTTTTGTGGATGACAAATCCGGTGCAGTAGATTTAGTGTTGGATCCCAACAATCCTGAGGTGCTGTATGCATCTACTTGGCAACTGCAACGTACTCCCTACAGCTTGGAAAGCGGGGGACCTGGATCCAAACTATTCAAGTCTTCCAACGGAGGAAAAACCTGGGAGGAACTTTCTTCCAAAGCAACCTTCCCGAAAGGAGTTCTTGGCATCATGGGAATCGCGGTGTCTCCTAAAAACTCCAACCGCTTGTATGCCATCATCGAAAACGAAAAAGGAGGGG
>CANHCD010000175.1 GCA_947458795.1 Cyclobacteriaceae bacterium
AACCTACAAAACAATATTTGTAGCTACCTTCTTATTAATCAGCCTTGCGATCGTTATTGGATTGGTCATTGCCTTTTCAGATTGGCGATTTAGAGAAACTATTTTGGCAAGCCAACTCTACAGTTCGATTACTTTATCCTTTTTTTGCCTGCTATTAATTTGGATTTCCACCATTTTTGGCTGGTTAAATAGTGGAACTTGGGGTTACGTTCTGTCATTTTTTGCAGGTGCAGGAATTTACTATTTGGTGAGGCGATATGGAGGAATGATAAAAATTAACAAGCCCTAATTTAACGATGAACAAAATCGCAAAAGAGGTTCTATTTTTCTTTCTGTTTTCCTACCTAGCAATTTGGATTTGTTTCCCCGTTCTCATTGCTATGGATCCCAAGGCTTCATCCCCTATTTGGAGTCCTTTGGAGGAGGTGTACCTTATTCAACTTTTCTTTTTTGTGTGGTTGGTAAGCCTTCTTGCCTTGTATGCGCTTCGACTGCTTGTATTTTTTATAATTAAAAAATACGAATAATCAATTGGGGGTAATCTGCCTTTTTCTTCCTCACTTCATTTCCCTATAAATATTCTTTCTAGACGCAACAAATTAGAAATCTGACGGATTAGTTTTGCTACTTCACTGGATATACTGTATTAATGATTATCCGTTTTTTCAACAGTATCCAAGTAAAAAAGGTTTGAAGTTCAATTATTTAGCTGTGGACTTAGGACAGTGGTCAGTTCAATCTATGTGGTTAACCTGGGATTTTGAGCTAGTGGCATGAATGTGGATAATCATTTTATATTTTCCGACTCATTATTAGAATTTACCAAGGGTATTCGCTAATTTTATTTTGTAGTGCCGTATTTTTTTGTCCTACTTTTAATTGAAGGATCTATTTTCTATACTTTTTGTTTAGTGTATTAGTATTGAGTAAAATGGTTTGTATAATTTATCTATTTAATTGTGCTTTTCATTTAGAAAAAAAAGGTTTAGTAATCAAATCTAAGATTTAGTTTATGGAGATTTTAAATTCTCAAAATGATACTTTAATTGGGGATACAGGTTTTTTGGCTGGAAGGCAAAGACAGGTATTCGATTTACTTAGCTTGTTTCAGACCTCTCAATTAATTGGATTTATTGGAGAAAATGGATCGGGAAAAACGACCCTAATCAAAAATGGATTGTTCCCAGAGTTAGAAAAAGGGTTTTTGGGTATTGCAGGAAAAAAATGGAAGACGGTTACGATTCGTCCGGGCATTACTCCTTTAGAAAACCTTTCAGCAGGGGTAGCAAAGTTGGGATTAACGAGTGGAAAGCAAAAATTGGAGGAGGAGGTATTTCTTACTGAATCCATGCGCTTGTCTAATGAAGGCTTAAAGAATGCATGCCTTCCCAATCCAAATCAAAAAAGTGAATTTAACTCACTAGTAGTTATCGATAATTTTGAGGACCTTTTCCAGTACAGAGATGTAGCGGCAAATGCAAGTGACTGGGATGATACAGTAAAGAGCTTTATTCAGAATGTAACCAAATGTGCTAGTTATTCTTCCATTCCGATTTACTTCTTGGTGGTGCTCCGGACCCAGTACATGTCCAAACTTTTTGAATACCGTCATTTTTATGAAAAAGTATCTTCCTCTCAATACAACCTTCCTCAGTTCAGAAAATCTGAATTTTCGGAAGTTGTAAAAACTCTTTTGAGCAGTTCCAAAAAGAAAATCCATAAAGATGGGATGGATTTCTTATTCAATCAATTTGGGAAAGATCAAAAAAATCTGACCCTATTAGGCCTTTACCTTCGTGAGGTACTAGCAACCTCGGCTGATTCTTCCAAAGATGAAATTGGATTAGAAACCTTGCTTCAGATTCCTAGTGACACACTTTATGCACGAAAGCTGGATGATTTTTTTGATTCTCTTGAAGAACGTCAAAAAATACTAGCAGAAAAATTATTCAAGCAAATTACGGTTACGCAGGATGCATCTAGTTTCAATAAACCAACGCTTGCAGACCATTTTTTAAAGGTTTCAGGAGCGCATCTCAATGAGCTTGGTCCCTTAATTCAATCCTTTCAAACTACATGTTCTTATGTGTTTGAGGTGGTGTTACCCCTTCAAGAACGGCTTGAGCTTAAAAATCAGCCTTTAACCTCGGGATTAGCGGTGATTGACATTAAAAACGATCAATTTATCCCCAATTGGCCGCGTTTGGTGGAGTGGATCAAGGAAGAGCGGGATTCGCAAGACTTGTATAAAAAACTCAGCGAAAAATCAACCTTGTTTGACAAGGGATTAACCGATTATTTGAAGACACCTGATTTGGACTTGGCACTTACTTGGTATGAGGAGCAAAATCCTGACGTATTATGGGGCAATCAGTTCGATTCAAATTACGAGCATACGATTTCCTATTTGCTTACGAGTAAGGCGAAGTTTCAAGAGGATATCTTGAAAAAAGAGTTGGCGAAAAAAGAAAAAGCGAAGCGTTTGAGAAAAACTATTACTGTGGTTAGTATCATCACCGTATTTGTGCTAATTATTATCTCGGCGCTATTAGTTAAATCAAGACAATCAGAAGCAGAAGCATTAAAAGATAGGAGCGCAGCATTATTAGCAACAAAAAAGGCTGAAGAATCAAAAAAGAAGGCTAATGATTTAGCTGAAGAAGCACTTCAAGCATCAATACTTGCTCAAGAGGAAAAAGATAAGGCTAAAAGGAGTGAGAAGAGTGCTAAAGTAGCAAAAGAACAAGCTGAGTTAAGTAACCAAAGGGCAGTAATTAGCTTGGAGATGGCAAATGATGCTCAAAAAGCTCTGGAAGGTGAAAAAAAAGAATTAAATAAAACACTTATTAATCTTGATATTTCTAACAAGGAGGCAAGAGAGGCTACCATGCAAGCAAATAATTCTCGAAGATATGATTCCATACTAAACTCCATTTCGAGCTTGAGAATCCAAATTCAAAACAAGGATTATGATCCCGCTAACCTCGATTCACTTCTGGATGTCGTGAAGCAATCCTACCTGAATTACAATAGAGCTACCTTGGCGAATAAAGGGATAAATATTCCCAACAATAACATGTATCAGGTATTGGTGGCCATGCGAAATGAATTGATGCATAAAGGTGATCTAAAACAAGTTCCAAAAGACTTAGCATCTTTAGGGAATGGTATTCGGGAAATTAGCATTTCCCCTGGAGGCTATGTTGCAGTCGGAGGAGATGGTGGTATTTTGCTATATTCTAAGCAGCCTTACATTCCCGGCAATGATTCGCTATACAGATTTCCTATTGGTGGTAAAGACCGTATTCGTTCGTTGGAGTTTGTCTCCAACAACGAGCTACTTATCGGGACGGTGCAAGGTAAACTCCTTCAGTTTAATACCAACACAGCTACCAAAAAAGTACTTGAGGTTGGGATTTCCATCGATCAAATAGTAGATCAAATACTGGTTACCCCCAAAGGAGTGTTTGTACTCGCTGGAGGACAAGTACGTAGGATGCCTCTTAGTGAACTAACTAAAACTGCAGGAACCAAAGAACTTCCTAAAGCTTCAGCCATTCCAAAGGAATTGCCTAAAGCTCCAGGAATTCCTAAAGAGCTGCCTAAAACTGCAACAGCTCCCAAGGTTCAAACTACAGCCGAAACAGTTACTGGTCTTTCTGCGAAAAGCATGTTTAGGCTCAATGAGGAAAAAATATTGATCGTAAGAAATGACAATGCACTTGTGTTGCTGGATATTGCCACACTCCAATGGCAACCCATCAACTCAGATTTAAACTTAAAAAGAGCTGTTACTTCTCTAAAAAGTTCAGGAGGGAAATTGTTTTTAGGACTTGACAATGGAAATGTTGTCTTAGCTAATCTCCAGCAATTAGGAAACACCTATAGCATCAAGTCTGGTGGAACCATTTTTGCCCATCGGACACGAATCACAAGTTTGGCTTATGATGAATCTTCCAAAAAACTATTTACCGCTAGTTTGGATAAATCTGCCAAAATATTTGACTTGAAGCTCGAAAAACTTAGCATTAAAGAAATTGAAAGAAGTCCGTATAGTTTAGAAGGTTTTGAAAAGTGGATCTGGGATTTTGGGTTGATTCAAACAGGTAAAGTAAAAACACTATTGACCGTAGACGAAAATGGAAAACTTAAATCTTGGCAAACTGATGCGGAATCGCTCTACAATGAAATTATTTCTTCAATTAAAAAGTAGCAGGTGATTCCTTATACAGCTTACTGCTCTTAAAATATTTAGCTGCTATTTTGAAACTTGATTTTACCAAAGAGGGCTAAAAAAATTAGTATGACTTCGAAATTACAAAACGATAACTTACCAGCAATTAACCAAATGAGCTCTCGTTTGGAAACGAATAGATTGCTTGTTTCGATTAAAACTGAAGATCATTACTTTGATGATTTCTTTTTGAGGCAATTCGCAGCGAATGACAGAACCATTAAGATCTGTCCACTCGAAACAACTAAATTGCTTACAAATTAATTTTAGTAATCTATAAGAATATCTGTCTTATGAAAAATAGTAGTACTGTTCTTTCCCTTTTATTCCTACTGCTTAGCAGTACAACTGTTTTTGCTCAAAACAATCCTTGCACAATAACGAAGGTAGACTTAAGTAAGGATAATTACTTGGTAGGAGATTTTGCTAGTGTTAAAAAAGAGCTAGTTCCATGTGTTAAGGCACAAAGCTTTGAAAATCCTGATGTTCTAAACCAAGCAAGAGAATTACTGGCCTTGACAGCGATTGTGGAAGATTCTCTTGAGTTAGCTAAAGTTTATATTTTCGAAATTGTAAGCTCCAATAGCAATTTTTCTTCCGACTACAGGAATATTGTTTTTGATAATATTTTAGATGAAGTTAAGCGTGAAAATGTAGGGGTTACAGTCAGTTCGGTATCCAAGAAAGCGGAAAATCTAAATACGGCTCCAGCTTCTGTCAAGCTTGTGACTCATGAAGAAATCATGGATCGTGGGTACAAGGACATTGTAGACTTGTTGAGCGATATGCCAGGATTTGATATCAGTAAAACGTTCTCCACGCTTTATGCCAATATAAATCAACTCGGTTTTCGACAAGAAAATACGGAACGAACACTTTTTATGGTAGATGGAGTGGAAGAAAATGATATTTGGCTGAATTGGGCCTATATTTCTAGGCAATTTCCCTTGTCTAATGTGAAGGCGGTAGAAATTTTATATGGTCCATCTTCTACCATGTATGGACCTAGGGCGTTTATTGGTGCCATAAATATCATTACCTATTTCCCCAAAGATATCCCTAAAGATTCC
>CANHCD010000176.1 GCA_947458795.1 Cyclobacteriaceae bacterium
CCCTACAACCACATCGTCGTGGGATCAGGTAAACTGATGAACCCCACCGAAGTACTGAGCAAGGAATTGCAAACCCGCTATGCGAAAGCAGCACAAAGCGAAGAAACAGTTTACTTGGTATCCCCTGAAGAAATCAAAAACACCGCACTCACCCGCCCTAAGCAGAGCGGAATGGTTACCTGGCATTTCCGCATTCAAAATGCGCGCGATGTGGCCTTCGGTACCTCAGACTCTTTTATCTGGGATGCGTCACGCATCAACCTGCCTAGCGGCAAAACAGCTTTGGCACAGTCTGCCTACCCCATCGAAAGTAATGGACAAGATGCCTGGACCCGATCCACAGAATACAGCAAGGCATCCATCGAATACTACTCCAAGCAGTGGTATGAATTCCCGTACGAAACCGCAACCAATGTGGCCGCAGAAATCGGCGGCATGGAATACCCAGGTCTCAACTTCTGCCACTACCAATCCAAAGGCGAATCCCTTTGGGGAGTGACCGACCACGAGTTTGGACACAACTGGTTTCCAATGATCGTCGGCACCAACGAGCGCCGCTACGCTTGGATGGATGAGGGCTTCAATACCTTCATCAACCACTACAGTTCCAACTCCTTCAACAAGGGAGAATACCCTTCTAGCCTGCAGCAAACCCGCAATTTCAATGGCTACTTCACCAGCGATAGCCGCGAAGGAATTGACAACTATCCAGACATTACCGACACGCGAAACCTTGGCATGGTGGCCTACATGAAGCCTGCTGTTGGCTTGGTAATGCTTCGCGAGTACATCCTTGGCCCAGAGCGCTTTGACAATGCATTCCGTTCGTACATCAAGGCCTGGGCCTACAAGCACCCGCAGCCAGGTGACTTCTTCAATCACATGGAAAATGTAGCCGGCGAGAACTTGTCCTGGTTCTGGAAGGGCTGGTTTTATGGCAATGGCAACATTGACCTCGGCATCAGCTCCGTGCAGCCCTACGGAGAAAATCAGGTCATCAGCCTCGTGAATAAAGGTGATTTCCCGATGCCAGTTACTCTTGAGATCACCTATGCAGACAACTCGACCGAGCGGGTAAACTTGCCGGTGGAAATCTGGCAGCGTGGAGATACCTGGACGTACCTCCACAAAGGAAGCAAGAAGATCAAGCAGGTGGTCATCGACCCAGACAAGGTCACTACAGACATCAACTTGGGCAACGACAGTTGGCCCGTAGAAATCTACAAGTAAGCAGAAAGGTCCCGCACGTGCGGGACCTTTCTTTTTTAGTTGCTTATTTAAATTATCTACGCAAAGACTGGTAGCTAAAAAAAGGTTTGAGGTTGATTTAAATGGGCTGTGGACCGTGGACTGCCAACCGTTAGCGATAATTATTCCAACGCCTGATTCATATCATCTATCAAATCATCGATATGCTCTAGCCCTACAGATACACGTAGAAGATTAGGAGGTGTAGTCGTATTAGGCCCCTCCACGGCAGCCCTGCGCTCGATCAAACTTTCTACCCCACCTAGACTCGTCGCATTGGCGAAGTAATGAAGTTTGGACACCAGTCGATCCGCTGCTTCTGCCCCACCCTTTACCATAAAGGAAACCATCCCTCCAAAGCCATGCATCTGCTTGGCTGCCACCGCGTGATTGGGATGGGTAGCCAATCCTGGATAAAACACTTTTTCTACTTGAGGATGATTTACTAAAAATTCTGCCAAGGCCTTCGCATTGCTAGCATGTCCTTTCATTCGATAGGCCAGCGTACGGATACTTCGTGTCAAATAGTAGCAATCTGTAGGAGAAGGTACTGCACCGCCGATGCGCTGCACCACTCTTATTTTTTCCCAGAAGGCATCTTTTTTTGCCGTGATTAAGGCTCCACCGAGGATGTCGGAATGTCCACCAAAGTATTTGGTGCTGCTGTGCATCACCAAGTCTGCACCCAGATCAATGGGATTTTGAAATACCGGCGTAGCAAAGGTACTGTCACAAGCCAAAATGGCACCCTGCGCTTTTGCCAAAGCAGAAATTTCACGAACGTCGGTGATCTTCAAAAGCGGATTGGAAGGAGATTCCACCCAAAAAAGCGCCGTATTGGGGCGAATGGCATTTTTCACAGCCTCGAGATCGCTCATGTCCACAAAGGTAACTTCATGGATACCCGCAAAAAGCTGCACCATGGAATTGTGGAGCCCGTGGTACATGTCGTCCGGAGCCACGATATGGGATCCTGGAGCAAGGGCCTGATAGACTGCAGTGCCGGCGGCATTGCCCGAAGAAAAGGCCGCAGCATCTTCTCCTTTTTCCATGGCCGCCAAAACCTGTTCCAAGGAATGTCGGTTTGGATTGTTGGCGCGGGAATAAAGCATTCCTCCTTCGTTTCCATGTTCAAAGGTGGTGCTCAAGGTGATGGGCTGTACCACAGCGCCGTGGCTCTCGCGAGTCCCATTGCTGAGGTGAATGGTGAGGGTTTCAAATTTCATAGGGCGGTGGTCTTCTGCAACAAGTTATAAAAGTCTAGGACAGGAGGAAAATCCTTCCTAAAAAAAAAGCCCTGTTTAATGACAGGGCTTCCATTTATCGAATTCGATCTACCGAGCGAACCAGTGCCTCGTCCTTTTTGATAAAGCGATTGGCGAGCATGTTCATGACCATGGACACCAAAATCGTCCAAAATCCCAGGCCGTATTCACCCCCATCTTCGCCTTGAATGGCTTCGTTTATTCCGTTGGTGGTCAAGAAAGTTGCGGCCACTAGAGAGACCATCACGAGGGAATTGATCATGTTGAGCAAAAGCTGACGGGAACGGAGGCGGTATTGGAAGATGGATGCTAAAGCCAAAATCGCAGCAAGAGCTGCTAGCGCTCCAAGGTACCATTTGGAAGAAGATTGGATCACCTCACCGCCCTGGTCCAAATTGGTCAGCATAAAGGCCGACAGGGTCCAGTAATCGCCATCTACATCACTTTGATGCCAAAGTTGCGTACTTAGGGTCACCCCCATACCTACCGCAATCAGAAAAAGAAAAATAGTTTGTACACGCTGAATCATAGCAATCTTTTTTTTGACAAAGAAAACCCGTTCAGACGGGATTATCAAGAAAACAATTCTTGTCCGTGGATTTCGTGGGGAATAGTATCTTTGCGCTGCAATGAATGACAAGACCCAACGGTATTTTCTAGAGCTGAGCTACAAAGGCAGTCCATTTCACGGTTGGCAGGTGCAGCAAAATGCATTTACCGTTCAGGAATGCCTTGAAAAAGCGCTGAGCACCTACTTTAGAACACCCATTGTGGTCATGGGAAGTGGACGTACGGACACGGGAGTACATGCCACCCAGCAAGTGTGTCACTTTGACCTAACTGGTGAAGAGTTAGGAGAAAACTTTACCAAAGCCGTCAATGCCATCCTTCCCAAGGAAATTGCCATTCTTGGAATTCGCAAAGTCATTCCAGAAGCACATGCTCGCTTTAATGCAATCAAGCGCTCTTATTTTTACCGCATCGTCTTTTCAAAAAATCCTTTTTTGCAGGACCTTTCTTGGCAACTTTTTCAGCAGCCGGATGTTAATGCAATGAATGAAGCTGCCAAAATCTTGCTAGAATACGAGGACTTTGAATGCTTCAGCAAGGTACACACCGAAGTGAAGCATTTCCGCTGCACTATTTATACAGCCTATTGGGAACTAAAAGAGGAGCAGTTGCTCTTTCATATTACAGCCAACCGTTTTTTGCGGGGCATGGTGCGCTCGATTGTAGGTACCTTGCTTGAAGTGGGTATGGGTCATCGACCAATAGACGACCTTCACCACATCATTGCCTCAAAAGACAGAACGCAAGCCGGAAAATCAGCACCCGCAAAAGGCTTATTTTTGAGCCAAATTGAATACCGAACACAGATTTACCTAGACTAAACAGGCTTTGAGCTTAGAAAAAGAGAAAGAATCGGCTGGAGAAATCCTAGACATGAAGGTTTTGCGCCAGCTGTACACCTATGTAAAGCCGTACCAAAAGCAATTTTATTTTCTGGTGTTTCTCACGCTGGCACTGGCGATTTTAGCTCCTGCCCGACCCTACCTTATCCAAATCGCCATCGATGAGCATGTGGCCATTGGGGATGCGGCAGGCCTACTGAAAATCATCTACGTGTTGGTGGTCTTGATGGTCATTCAAGCCATCGCCCAATGGGCACATACCTACTACTCGGGCTGGATCGGTCAGGTAATCATCAAGGATATCCGCGTTCGCCTCTACACACATTTGCTCCGCCTACGCCTCAAGTTTTTTGACAATACCCCTATCGGAAGGCTGGTCACACGCAACGTATCCGACATTGAAACCCTCGCAGATGTCTTTAGCGAAGGACTTGCTGCCATCATCGGGGACCTGCTTCAAATCATCACCATCTTGGGTGTGATGTTTTACATCGACTGGAAACTCACCCTCGTCTCCCTAAGTACCCTACCCCTTTTGGTGATTTCCACCTATGTGTTTAAGGAAAAAATCAAGGTAACCTTCAACGATGTCCGCAACGCCGTGGCCAACTTGAATTCCTTCCTCCAGGAACACATTACAGGCATGACCATCGTGCAACTCTTCAACCGCGAGCAGCGCGAATTTGACAAGTTTAAAGAGATCAACCGGGAGCACCGCGCCGCACACATCCGCTCGGTACTGTACTATTCAGTCTACTTCCCCGTTGCCGAGATCATCCAAGCCATCGGTATCGGTCTGGTAGTTTGGTACGGCGCAGTAGGCGTGCTCGGGATGGATCTGCAAATCGGTATTTTGATCTCCTTTATCATGTACCTGCAATTGTTTTTTCGCCCGATACGAATGATTGCAGACCGGTTCAATACCCTCCAAATGGGCGTAGTAAGTTCCTCCCGAATCTTCAAGCTCCTCGCCTCCAGCGAGCACATTGCCAACGAAGGCAGTTTTAGCCCTGAAAAGGTCCAAGGAAATGTCCGCTTAGACCAAGTTTGGTTTGCATACAAAGAAGAAGATTATGTCTTAAAAAACATCTCCTTTGAAGCCAAACAGGGCCAAACCATTGCCCTAGTTGGGGCTACTGGAGCTGGCAAATCCTCCATCATCAACTTGATTTCACGATTTTATGAAATCAATAAGGGCGCCATCACCATCGACGGCACCAACATTCAAGACTATGAGTTGAGCGCACTTCGAAAGCACATCGGCGTGGTCCTCCAAGATGTATTCTTATTCTCCAGCAGCATCTATCAAAATATCACGCTAGGCAATCCAAGCATCACCAAAGAGCAAGTGATGGAA
>CANHCD010000177.1 GCA_947458795.1 Cyclobacteriaceae bacterium
CCTGGAGCAACGGAAGCAAAACACAAAATCTTGCTGCCATTGGCCCAGGCTCCTACAGCTTGGAATTGGTAGATGCAAATGGCTGTCGCGTACTAAAACAATTCACCATTATTCGCCCCCTCCCACTTGAAGCATCTGTGGTCCAAACAACTGTTCGAGTTTGTGAGCCAAGAGCATTGAAATCCAACTTTAAAGTAAACGTAAAAGGCGGAGTTCCTCCCTACACCGTAACTTGGAGTAGAGGGACAGCGACAAATGCAGGATTAATCATGGACACCCAGGAGTTGGGAGAGTTTATAGTAACGGTAAAAGATGCTCGTGGATGCATTCAAACCAAGCGAATGGAGGTCATTGAAGTTGATCCACCAGTTCCTGGATTTGAGTATAAATCTGAATCTTTTGACAAGACCACTGAAAATTTGGTGAACTTTGACGTGAAGTTTAAAAATTTAAGCACCGGGAAATACAAGTCCCTATCTTGGGATTTTGGAGATACTGGAACAAGTACAGATTCGGTTCCAACGCACAAGTATGTCAAAGAAGGCACCTATACTGTTGTACTGAAATTAAAAGACCTGGATGGCTGCATTGTAAGCTTTTCTAAAACAATTGTCATCACCGATTATTACCTTAAATTTCCAAATGTGTTTACCCCAAACAAAGACGGAGTAAACGATTATTACTATCCTAAAATGTTATACATCAGTGCTGTTGAAGTATTCATTTTGAATAAGTTTGGTGAATTACTCTATGAATCGAAAGACCTAGAAGCCAAAGGCTGGGATGGTCTTTACAAAGGGGAACTGGCACCAATTGGAAATTATGTTTGTAAAGTAAGATACACCACCCTTGATGGCCGTGTCATTGATCAGTCCTCCGCATTTTATTTAGGTAGATAAGCATGAAAAAAGTTATAGTCCTACTACTGAGCCTACTGCTTACCCCTGTGCTAAAGTCACAAGACTTTCACTTTTCGCAGTTTTTTGCTGGCCCACTTAACCTTAATCCAGCTCTAACTGGGTCGAGCGAATTGACTCGCGTGGGAATAAATTACCGCAAACAATGGCCTGGCCTCGATTTTGACTTCAATGGCTATTCTGCTTTTATTGATCACTACAGCTTTGATCTCCAAAGTGGAATTGGATTAGTAGCCAATTCCTACAATGAACAAAACATGAGTTTGAACACAAGCGAATTGGGTCTGCTCTATTCCTACAACTTGAAAGTTTCAGACTTTAGTAGTGTGCGTATGGGTACCCAAGTCACCTATGCTAGAAGAAGCGGTAACCTAGAGAACCTTATCTATGGAGATCAAATCGACGTGTTTAACCGAGCGGTCAATCCCAATTCCATAGATAACCTCGACCAATTGGAACCCTTTGGCTATTTAGATCTAGGGCTTGGATTCATGTTTGCAAGTCCAAGTTTTTGGATTGGTGTGAGTGGACACCATTTGAATAGCCCAAAAATGTTGAATTCAACTTACAGCGAATTTGAATTTTTGCCAATCAAATATGGGGTGCAGGCTGGCTGGGAAAAAGAATTAGGCTCCGCGGGCTATTGGAGCAATAATCGAGAACGTTATTTTTCGTTATTGGCCAACTATAAAAAGCAAGGTGTGTTTTCGCAGTTGGATCTAAGTGCGCAAACCAAATACGATTCCTTTATTTTTGGCGTTGGATTTCGTGGTCTAGTCTCTCAAGCAGAACTAAAAAACTACGAATCAGTCATTGGAATCTTAGGAGTTTCACTTGAGAATGGGCTCATTTTAGGCTATTCCTACGATTGGATGATCTCTCAGATTGGTGCAAACACCAAAGGTTCCCATGAGTTTTCCCTTCGGTACCAGTTTCTTGCTGGCAACCAAAAACGAAGAGGACAGCGAGATCGCGCTTTGAAGTGCTTTGATTATAAGTTCTAACGGAATTTTCTTTAGAAGCAAATAGATAGGTACCATGTACCAAGTACCAGGTACAATGTAGAAATTCGCATTTTTCTCCAAAGTTCGTTAGGGTCGTTATTCCGATCCCATTACGAATCTCTACTTCTTCATTCTTAAATCGGAGTTCAACATTCGACATTAACTTCAATCCCGTATTTCGTATCTCGTACTTCATACTTCATACAATAAGTCCCCTATTTCGTATCCCCACTCAACTTCCAGTCTACCCAAGCATCAATTTGCTTCGCGGATAGCGGACGCAAGAGAAGCTTTCCGGCTTGGTCTATCAAGTAAAAAGAGGGGGAACTCGACACGTAGTAATCCGCAACTGCCTTCGTATCCCATTTCTTGTAATCCGAATAGGCGATAAAGGGCATTCCCTCCGAATAAGCTTTAAAGGCGGTTGGATCTGTGTCTAGAGAAACAAAAATAGCTTCCAGTCCAAGCTTATTCCATTTTTCATACAAGGGAATCAGCTGTGTCATCTCCTCGGTACAAGCAGGGCACCAACTGGCACCAAAAATCACCAAGCGGTAAGGAGCTGCCACCTCAGTTAAGCGGGTAGGATAGGTAATGGGCTTACCTTGAAGCAAGATATCCCCTGCAAATTGGACATCAGGAACCACCGTCCCTACCTTCATCGCACGATAGCCCTCCAGCTGTCTTGCCAATCGGGGTTGGAGTACCACTTGTTTTTGCTCGAGTACGGTAAGTGCCAGGTATTCTGCCGCAGTGGTTAGGCTACGTCGTTCGAGAAGTTCTAGCAAGTAGGCGGCCACCTCGTTGTAAAGGGGGGCATTCTTTCCAACACTCAATAAAATGGCATCTATCGATACTTCCATTTTTTCATAGATCTCCTCTAGTGTCCCACCTGAGTTTTCAAGCAACCAAAACTGGCTTTCAAAGACATCTCGAAAAAGTCCGCTCTTCTGGAAACGCGGATCTGCATAATCCATAGTCCGGAAGGCAGCAATAGTTTGTGGAAGCTCTACCGTTCGGTACTGGGCTATGGCTCCGACGGAACTCACCAGTTTTCGAATAGGCAAAAACCATCGAACGAAGCTCTCGGAAGGAAGGGTAGAAATAAATTGTCCATCCTCCTGCTGAAGTCGCTTGACCTCCACTCCAATGGCTTGATTGGGCGCCTGCTGGGTTGCAAAAAGTGGGTCGATTTGATAGAGATTTTGCAGATATGCCCAGGCACTTAAGGCTTGTTCACGCTTCCCTTGCTCTTGGGTATACTGTTCAAACCAGCGGTTCTCCTGCCCTTCCAAAATTCGAATGCTGCTGGCCTCGCTGAGCACTTGCCCTTCCAAGCGAACCCCTGATTTCTCCAAAATCACCACAAAAGGCTTTTTGTCTTCCCCAGAAAGAAAGGCGACTCCATAATCTTGGGGAGAATAGGAAAACGAAAATTGCCCTTTTTCATCTGCTTTTGCGCTCCCGATGGAGTAGGTATCCAAGCCCTTAGTGCCTTCCAGGCTAAGGGTTTGGTTGGCTAAAGAAGGAAATGTACCGGACAAAGTCTGGGCCATGGAGGAACCCATACCCAAAAACAAACAACACAAGAGAACAAGGCTTCTTTTCATACGGGGATTACTGGTAAATAATGCCTTCAAATGTATCCAAAATCGAGACGATTTGAGTACTACATCCTAGAAAAACCTTCCTCAAAACTAATTTTTGATGCAACGTACCGAATGGCCTCGAGCCCTTGCATAAGGATTTAGAAAAGCACGGGTGGAGTAGTAGGCGAAGGCCTCGGCATCGTTGGTAGAACCTGCACTAGTACTCACCGTACTGGTCCAAACAAATCCATAAGAAGTGCTTTCTGCAATTAGAGATACCGCACCATTTGTATTATTTCGCCACCCGGCATAGGGCAATTTTAAAAATGAGCTAAATGCTTCAGCGCCTGTACCAATTAATTCAAGCTGAAATTCCGGCTTTGTTGGGATACGAAACCCTGCAGGACATGGATTATTGATGCCGCCGAGGCCTTGCCACAGTGAATTATTTTGCGGGTTACGCCAATCGTCATTTGTGATTGTCTCTAGTATAAATCGATCATGACCGGGGCGGTCAATACTAATAGATCCGGACCTAGTTCTAGAATCTCGGCATTGGTGGCCATCCCTTCCTCTGCCCCATTGATACAAATCTCCGAAAGCCAAATCATCACTACTAGAAAGCGCTTTCCGAGACGCACCTAAATTACGGTCCATCCATTTTCTATTAGTTATCGGACTTGTGACTTCCACGACCACCGTTTCTAGATTCTCAGGATTACAGTTTAGAATTCTTGGAGTGGCAGACTTGAGATATCCCCCAAATTGTTGTGCATAAACAGTAGCTGCTTCATAGCAGGTAAGCAAAAAAGCGAGTACCAATATTTTTTTCATAGGTAGCTTAGTTTTCGGTAGCCATACTCACATAAATTACCGTTCCCACCACGAGAAAGGAATAAATATGGACTTTTCCAGTGGTCAACACATTTGTACCCATATACTTTACAGTAAATCCAGTCGCCGAAAAAGAAGCTTCTCCAGAACTGGTTGTACTAATAAGCACCAAGGTATAGGCTCCCCCGTCTTTTAGATTTGTCAAGGTATAACTTTGAGTAGCTCCTGTTACGTTGGTATAGGCCAAGTTACTTAAACCAAAATCGATGCTTCTGCTCGTTCCTGCATTGAGAGCTGCAGTATTGGTCGCCGCTTTTTGGAATTGCTTGGCACCGTCTATAATTTGATTAGTCGTTAGGTCTACAAAATTGGCGGAAGTAGCAGCGGCTCCAGTGGCACCTGTGGCTCCAGTGGCTCCAGTGGCACCTGTAGCACCTGCTGGCCCCTGTGGGCCTGTTGGACCTGTTGGACCAGCGGGTCCAATGGCACCTACAGCTCCGTTTGTACCATTGGTTCCGTTGGTTCCATTCGTACCCGCTGTCCCTGTATCCCCTTTGATTCCCTGAGGACCTACTGGGCCAATCGGACCAGCTGGGCCTATTGCTCCAGTATCCCCTTTAGCACCAGCAAGTCCTTGAGCACCCGCGGGGCCAGCTGGACCCGTAGCGCCTGCCGCTCCATTAGTTCCCGCTAAACCTGTAGCGCCAATTGGTCCTTGAGGTCCAGTAGCACCGGCAGGACCTTGGGCTCCATCAGCGCCTGCTGCACCAGTAGGGCCGACTGGGCCGGTAGCTCCAACAGTTCCTTGCAATCCGGTTAAACCAGTATCGCCTTTCGCGCCAGTAGCTCCTTGCGTACCTGCTGGACCTGCTGGTCCCACAGCCCCTTGAGGACCGGTATCACCCGCTGGGCCCTGAGCTCCGGCA
>CANHCD010000178.1 GCA_947458795.1 Cyclobacteriaceae bacterium
CGCGAAGTCGAAAGGCCTGCCTTCCGCGTCTTGCCCGCCGCCGCGGGTCTTGGCGAGACTAAATGTTTTTAATATTTTTAAAAAAAATAAGCTCACGCAAAGACGCCAAGACGCCAAGGGTCTTCAACTTTGCACCTTCCCGCCGAAGAGGGCCTCTCCGGCTTGGCGTGACAAAATCTTTTAAAAATTTTGCAAAAAAAAGTTAAGTCTCACGCAAAGTAGATAAGCCGCTAAGGGCAGAAATTCGTTGTTCCTGCCTACCGCTGCGGATGTAACCCTTGGATAAGAAAGATTAATGAGCTTAGCTAGCAGTTTAGGGTAGGAGGCCTGTCTAAAGCCAACCTTAACACTTCAGATGAATCAATAGATTACCTACAATACGTGCTTAATGGATCGGCGGCACTTTCTAGTCCTAGTTCTAAAGCTCTACTCCAATCAGAACAAGCTCCTTTTTTATCTCCAATTCTATGCTTAGAAAAACCTCTGGAGTAATACGCCTCGAAAAAATTTGGAAAATGCTCTAACGCTTTATCATAGTCGGCAATTGCGCCTTCATCGTCTCTGAGCTTGGACCTAGCAGAACCCCTATCGTAATAGATCGCTCTATAATTAGGGTTAAGGTCTAATGCAATGTTGAAATCAGTAATCGCACCTTCGTAGTCCTTTAATTTAATTTTGGCCAATCCTTTATTGGAATAAGCATCTGCGTAATTGGGGTTAATCTCAATTACTTTATTGTAATCCATAATGGCGCCTACATAGTCTTGCATTTCACTTTTGATATTCGCTCTATTGCTGTAAGCTTGTACATATCTGGGATTGATTTCAATAACCTTGTCATAGTCGCTTAAAGCACCTTCTAAATCTTGCAGACTATACTTAGCAATGCCTCTGAAGTAATAGGCATCTTCAAAATTGGGATCAAGTTGAACTACCTTATCAAAATCAAAAATGGCTTCTCTGAAGTTGCCTAAATTGCTTTTAGAAGAACCTCTATTAAACCAATCTTGAGCTGTTTGACTAAATGCCTCTCCGCTTACCAATAACAGCAAGCCTAGTACTAAATTTTTCATATCCTTTAACTAAAAATTTTTAATCAGATTATTTTCTTACGCTGTAAAAATTAAAATCTCGCTTTTTTAAAGCTTCTTGGGTCTAACTAATTAATGTTGGCGATGATACGCTAAACCCCAATTTTTACCTAGAATAATTATGTTAATTATGTTACGAAACTTATGAATCATCGAATTGATAATGAAAACGCTCCGATTTTGTAAATTTCTTTAAACACAAAATACCCCTTCAAAATAGATTTTGAAGGGGTATTTTGTGGGTTCAATTGGAATTGAACCAATTACCTACCTGATCAGCCTTCGATAAACTAGATTCAGTTGAGCAAAATGGTCTCCATATTTCTTGAAGGATGAAATAGAACTGCCTTCCCCAAAAAAAGTATTAAAAAACACTCCTTCCACTGCTAAATCAGTCCAATAATCTATACTGAAGATGATGGAGGATCGAATAGGGATGTAAGCACTATGTTCTAAAAAGTTGAAGGTGTAGTCCTTTTCTTGGAAAGTGAATTTTTCTGCTGTGTAGTTTGCCAAATAACCTACACCAACACCCAAGGCGAAATCCATCTTTGTCCTATTCAGATGGTGATGGGTTGGCATTAAGTTAAACATAGGGGTGAGCTCCCATGCGTAGGATAATCCTTGGTACAGTGGCTTTACGATTTCCTCCGAGATGGAGTATTCTTTGTTTCCAAATGCCTGGAAACTCACTTGTGATTTAATGCTCAAATGCCCTCCTAAACGCTTTTCCAAACCTAGCGAAAGCACTGGCATCATTTGATCCACTAAGCTGTCTGTAAAGGGCCTTGGAGCAGGGTAGAAGGTACCTGCTCCAAGGCCAATAAATACTGAAAGGGTCTTTGGTTTATTCTCTTGGTAGTAGTTCTGTCCATTTACGAATAGGGGTATACAAAATAGCAAAACCACTATCAATTGTCTGGAGAATTTTGAACCCATTAAAACTTCTCCCCTTTGTATATTTTTGAAATTTCCACCGTGGTTAGCGCCCTGTTCCAAATAGCTATATCGTCTTGAATTCCTTTGTAGTACCTTGCATTTTCCCTCTTCCAAATTCCTAAATTTAAATTAACTGGATTGCCGTAATTTAAATTCCAAGTTGATTGTGAAACCAAAAATCCATTTTTGTATACATAAGTAGAATTACCAGCAATAGTTAAAACTATATGAGCCCAGTTATCAGCTGTCAAAGTGAATGAGTTAGCAGAATTTGGAAAATAGTAGCCATTAGTTTGGTAATTTTCAATTGCCTGGCAAACCCAATTATTTGATGAAGAATGATTGTTGTCAATAAGTACTGAATGTCCAGTTTGTATTGCAGGCTTAACCCACATTGAAATACTAAAATTGAAAAAATTAAAATAGGTGCCAAGAGAAACATAGTCATTTACACCATCAAAACTTATTGCAGAATTTGAAACATTATTTCTATCACTTACTAATGAAGCTCCAAAAATAGTCCCATTATTCCCTATCCCGCTCTCATCGTTTGCATTTCCATTGAAAGGATACCAAGCCATAAGCCCATTTGTGGGAATAGGGCTTTTATTTGATAATAATTGTTCAATGAGTCCTTTCAGCTCTTCACAACTAGCCTTTAATTCTGCGATTTCTGCAGAAAGCTTTACTATATCAGCCCCTTGTTTAGTTAACTGCACAGATAGCTGATCAATTTTAATCAACTGCTGTGCTATCTGACCTTTTAGTGCATCAATTTGACCTTTGAGTGCTTCCAGCTCTTTCTTGTTATCAGCTAGGCTTGCCAAGATTACCTGATACTTGCCATCTAGTGCTGCCAACTGAGCTTTCATTTTCTCCATTTCTTCAAGGAGCTTGTCATTTTGAGCTTTTATCTCTTGAAGAAGCTCCATCATTTCTGGATCAGAAACGGTACATCCAAGGTTTACGAAAAGCATGAATGTGAATAGGGCTAAAATTTTTATTATTTTCATTCTTTAGTAAATTGGTGAAGATTAGTTACGGTTAGGTGATTAAATATTTCCCAATTCTACCATAAATAAGGAGGGGCTTCTAGAATTTACGTGTTTATCGTGTTTGAATCAATGATTCATACTATGGAAAGGAAGTAGAATTGTGACTATTATGCTATTAGATAGTCTTTCATTCAATATTTTTTTTATTCTTAGTAGATTTAAATATCTGCTAAGTGGCCAACCTTCAATGGGGATACTTACCTAACACAAGGTCTTGACTTGCTTTTTCTGTTAGCTAGATTGAGTTGGATGGTTGCAATAAAATGGATCATTTATTGCCTAAGTATGGGTTATAAATGTTCATGCTAAGTCGCAAAGAGACTATGGTTTTAATTCTATGCGCCTGTCCGCCGCGGTGGGTCTTGGCGAGAAAATATTGATTAAAAATTATACCCGATCAATTGTTGATCTTGATTGATCCGGAACAACCATCTCCTTCTTGAGCTCCTTTTATCCATTGGGATAGGGTAGATACCCGATCCAGTGTCAATTCCTCCATAAAGGCTGAAATACACAGGGGATGAATACTTCCATAATAGCCAGCTTCTCGATCTGGAAATTTAACTTTTACTTCTGTATCACGAAAAGTGATCCAAATCCTTTGAGAAGCTCTTAGATTTTTGATGAATTCAGTGTCTAATTTATACTTCTTTAGGATAGCCTGGTAGACCTCATTCAGCTTTTTATCAGCTTTTTTATAGGATTCATATTGCATCATATTCAATTCGGTTTGGGTTTGTGAAAACCCAGTAAAATAAAAAAAGCAAAAAACGAGGGAGAACATGTATTTCATGGGAGTAAGAATTAAGGGTGGATTTACTTTTTGACCTTAGTTAAAAGTATACTTTTTGAACCATTTTTCAATTTGGTTTTTTGCCAAATGGGTTTCATTTTTCAAAGACAAAAAAAGCTAAGGTTCACGCAAAGCCGCAAAGCTGCCAAGCCGCCAAGGAGTTAATTATTTGCGCCTGCCCGCCGCGGAGGGTCTCTGCGTCTTGGCGAGATAAAAAAACAAAAATCCCCTTCAAAATCTTTTCTGAAGGGGATTCTAAGTGGGCCCACTTGGAATCAAAAAACTTGGAATTTTTACTAACCCAAAGATTTTATCTTAAAGGTCTAAAGCTTCAGAAGTTTTAAGATCATGCAAAGCCTGCCTACGGTAAGTAAGACGCTAAGGATCTTCAACTTTGCGCCTCTGCGTCTTGGCGAGATAAAAAAAACAAAAATCCCCTTCAAAATCTCTTCTGAAGGGGATTCTAAGTGGGCCCACTTGGAATCGAACCAAGCACCTACTGATTATGAGTCAGTTGCTCTAACCGAATGAGCTATAGGCCCCAAAAACGTATTTTTTACAACCAAAAAGGAGATCAATTGATCCACTCACCTTGGTTTTGGGACTGCAATGTTACATATTTGAGTTGAATTAATCAACCTTCATCCCTCATGAAAAATAGGCCTGACGTGGATTTTGTCATCTTTGACCTAGGCAATGTGCTGATAGACATTGACTACCATAAGTCCATGGACCTGATGAAGTCAGCTCTGCCCACTTCCATGCATGCTAAGGTCGATACCTGCTATGCAGCGGAGTTCCACAAGGCCTACGAAAAAGGGCAACTGAGCTCGGCTGAGTTTCGCCAAGAGTTTCGCCACTACTTCCAAACCAACTGGTCCGATGCCGAGGTGGACTACTACTGGAACAGCCTACTGGGCTCCATTCCTGCCCACCGCCTCGACCTGGTACGCCAACTCAAGACTCAGTTCCAAGTGGGTATCCTCAGCAATACCAACGAAATCCATATCGAAGCAGTCTATGCTCAGCTTCAAGCCGAGCACAACCTAGTGAATTTTGATCCATTATTCGATTGGGTGTTCTACAGTCACGAAATGGGGCTCGCCAAACCGAACCAAGACATTTACCAGCAGCTACTTCTTGAGCTGGGCACGACCGCAAATCGGGTACTCTTTTTTGATGACCTCAAAGCCAATGTAGACGGTGCTGCCTCTATTGGTATTCAGGCCGTTCAAGTCACGGGTCCCACCACGATTTTTGATTTTTTTGAGAATGTATAAACCCAAGGAATACCTCATTCATGGTTTATTGCTTCTTCTCACCCTAGTCACCACCACGCTTGCAGGTGGGGAGTGGGTTTATGGAAAATCCATTCTTGCC
>CANHCD010000179.1 GCA_947458795.1 Cyclobacteriaceae bacterium
TAGCCTTTCCTCCAAAAACTCACCTGCAGTGATGTCCGTAAATTGCTTGGGTTCAGTTTCAGAAATACAGCTAGGCAAACAGCTGAGATCCATCTCTGACCGTGGATGCATAAAGAAAGGGATGGAATACCTGCTGGTATGCATCTTCTCGCGAGGAGGGTTGACCACGCGGTGGATGGTGGATTTCAACTTTTTGTTGGTAAAACGCTCTAGCATATCTCCGACATTCACCACCAACTGGTCAGGCAAGGCGGTGATTGGAATCCATTTTCCATCTCGACGAAGTACTTGAAGACCATCCGCACTTGCACCCATCAGCAGGGTAATCAAGTTGATGTCTCCATGCTCAGCTGCCCTTACGGCATCGGCAGGCACTTCATCTGGGTTTTCTATTGGGAAATAATGAATCTGACGAAGGATGGAATTGCCATGAATCACTTTGTCTTCAAAATAAGTTTCCTCCAAGCCCAAGCTTAGTGCAATGGCACGGAGCATTTGACGTCCGGCATTTTCCAAAGTTCGGTATGCTTCCAAAGCATCTTCCTTGAATTGGGGAATTTCTTGCGGCCAGCAATTGGCTGGATACTCGGATTTGATGGGATCAGCATCTGGAATAGCAGCCAGGTCCTGTCCTACATGGTAAAACTCTTTCAAGTCTCCCGTGTTTCTTCCTTTGGCATGCTCTTTTCCCTTGCCTGTATAACCTCTTTGGTAACCGATTTCTGGTTTTTCATACTGTGACTTTACAGCATCTGGCAGTGTAAAAAACGTAGTAATGGAGGAATAAAGTCGATCTTGGAGCTCCTTGCTTAATCCATGGTTTTTGATGGCAACAAATCCAATGTTCTGGTAAGCTTCTCCAAGCTTGCGAACGAATTCGGCCTTTTTTTCAGGATTGCCAGCCGTGAAATCGGCTAAATCCAAACTCGGAATTTCATCAAACAAAATTTCCATAAATGCGGTAGATTAAGTGGTACTTCCTTTAAATTCTTCAAAAATAAATATCTTTAACCTCAATTGATGCGATTCCATGAATAAAATCCAGATTTCCCTACTGATCGTGAGTTTATGGGTTATTTCTTGTTCCTCAGGCCCTAAGGAAACTAAGGAATCGCCAGCCGTGGTGGAGGGAACGAGCGCTCTACCCGAAGTGGCCCCGCTGCCAGTCACTTTTCTGCCTGTAGACTCCCTAACCTTGTTTCCAGACGCGATTCTAGAGCTCAATACTCCCTTGAGTAATCAGGTATTCAAGCCAGGAAAAGTTCCGTTTGAGTTTAACATCAAGAATTTTTCCCTAAAAACGAAGGGAGTTGCAGCGCCACGACTGCAGATGATCTTGAATGGAGGCGACGCGGAAGGTTTTTCAGCTCCCATATTTCAGCGAGAGCTTGCCCGAGGCACCTACAGAACAGTTGCTTTTTTGGTAGATCAAAAGGGGCTATCCTTAAAAAATTTCGGGAATTACCTGGATCGAGACTTTTTAGTGGGGGATTCTCGTCCCTTTCCGTACTCTGCCGAACCCTACTTGGCCATCAACTTGCCGAAAAATGAACAAATTGTTCCCTTTGGCCAAGACTTGATTTTGGATTTTTTGGTGCTGGGTGGCGATTTAAAGTTGGATGGCTTGAAAGTCAAAATCTGGATCAATGTATACCAAACAGAGACAAATGCAATGGTGCCCTTGCGCGTTTCGAATCTTCCGGTTGGAGATTATCAAGTAAAAGTACAGCTCCTTAGAACGACTAATAAAGAGTTGGAGGGCCCTTTCTCTAGCAGTACGAAGACCATCTATGTTCGATAAGTTCGTATCTTTGGACGATTAAATCTCTAGTTCACCATGCTTTTAGTACAACATATCCGTGATCATTACGACCAAGTGCTCCTTGGCCTCAAAAAAAGAAACCAAGTGCATGCAGATACCACTTTGCAACAGGTACTTGCCTTGGACGAATTGAGAAAATCTTCCCAAACCCAGCGAGATCAGTTGCAGGCTGAAGCCAATACGATTTCGAAGGAAATTGGAATCTTGATGAAGGAGGGTAAAACTGCAGAGGCAACAGCCGTTCGGGATCGATCAGCGGAATTAAAGACCCAGATTAAAGAGCTCGAGGAGCAACATGTGCAGGCAGAAGAAGAGTTGAAGGCTTTACTCTACACCCTTCCGAATGTGCCTCATGCAGCTGTTCCGGCAGGAAAATCTGCGGAAGACAATGAGATAGTTCTTTCGCATGGTGAGATTCCAAGCCTACCTGAAGGTAAATTACCTCATTGGGACTTGATTAAGAAATACGACATCATTGATTTTGACTTGGGCGTTAAAATAGCTGGGGCTGGATTTCCAGTGTACAAAGGAAAAGGTGCAAGGCTGCAACGTGGATTGATTAACTTTTTCTTGGATCAGGCTTTAGCCTCTGGGTACATGGAGGTACAGCCTCCAATCTTGGTAAATGAGGATTCTTGCTACAGCACAGGGCAGCTTCCAGACAAGGAAGGACAGATGTATTATGCTAGTGAGGACAAGCTTTACCTGATCCCGACCGCAGAGGTACCGATTACCAATCTTTACCGCGATGTTTTAGTAAATGTCTCTGACCTCCCTATCAAAAATGTGGGCTATACCCCTTGCTTTAGAAGGGAAGCAGGTTCTTGGGGCGCGCATGTCCGAGGCTTAAATCGATTACACCAGTTTGACAAGGTGGAAATCGTCCAAATCACGCATCCCGATCATTCGTATGAGGCCTTGGAGCAGATGAGCAGCTACGTCCAAGGTTTGTTGCAACAGTTGGAATTACCCTATCGAGTGCTTCGACTTTGTGGAGGGGACATGGGCTTTACGTCTGCGATGACCTACGACATGGAAGTGTATTCGGCAGCACAAGAACGCTGGTTGGAAGTAAGTTCGGTGTCCAACTTTGAAACCTACCAGGCAAACCGCCTTAAGCTACGGTTCAAGGGAGAGGATAAAAAATCGCTATTGGCACATACCCTAAATGGAAGCGCACTAGCCTTGCCTCGAATCGTAGCATCGATCCTCGAAAATAATCAGGGTCCTGATGGGATCCGGATGCCGAAAGTATTGCACCCTTACTTAGGCTTTGATCACATTTAATATCTTCTTTTTTAGCTTGAAAAGAGCTGCCCTTCTAGGCAGTTTTTTCCTGTTCCCTATGTTGAGCTTCGCTCAAAGCGAAGCGGATGAGGCCATTACCAAGACGGTGAAGCTGTATTTTGACGGCATGGTAGCGCGGGATCCAGCCAAGTTGGAGGCAGCATTTCTTCCACAGGCGAGATTGATTGGCTATCGAGGAGAGGTGCTGGTGGTGACGTCGCTCGCCGAATGGATCCAGTCTACTGCTACAGGAGCTCCCCGAGATCCTGCGCAGTACCGAAACGAACTCAAGTCTATTCGCCGTGTGGGAAAGATGGCCTTGGTGGAGGCGGAGTTGTACTGGCCTACGCGGTACTATTACGATTACTTAACCTTACTTGAAGTAGCTGGAGATTGGAAAATCGTACACAAATCCTGGCATGAAAAGGCCTTGGATAAGTAAGTTGCGGTTTTGTTTCAGTTAAAAGGCTAGCCAAAAGCAGGACTGAAGAGCTAATCAATCCCTAACTTAACTTTTTTTAGTAGCGTTGCTCAGCTGTTCATGCACCTCCAATACTTGGGGAATCAGTAGTTTGTTGTCCGTATTTTTAATGCAAAAATCTGCCAGCTCATTCTTTTCTTCGTCAGGAAGTTGCTGGTTAATGATTTGGTTGACTTGTTCTTCGGAGCGATGGGGGTCTCGAAGGAGTATTCGAGCCATTCGGACGCGTAGTGGCGAGCTGACATTGATGACATAGTCGAGCTCTTTTGCCGCTCCCGTTTCAAAGAGTAGCGCAGCTTCTTTGATGAGGTAGGGGGCAGTTTGTTGCGTGATCCATTGTTCAAAATCTTTCCGTACAGCAGGATGTACCCGTGCATTTAGGGCAGCGATTTTTTCAGGATTGGGAAACACGGTTTCCGCAAGGAAGGCGCGATTGAGCTCTCCATTTGCCGAATAGGCGTCAGCTCCAAAAGTGGTTGAAATTTGATTTCGAAGTTCGGCATCGTGAGCCATCAGCCACTTGGCGCGGTCATCGGCGGTGTAAACAGGGATTCCCAAAAGGGAGAATAGTTTGCAGACGGTGGATTTCCCAGAGCCGATACCGCCTGTAATGCCTACTAGCAATGGGCGTTTGTTACTCATATTTAAGTTTAATCTGCGGAGGGCTGATTCGAACCTCTTTCAAAAAATTTGGATTAGGGCTGACTTCTAGTTGTAACGTACTGTCTGCGCGATTCCGCTTTCTGTAGTCTAGGATCGCCTCAAATTTTAAATCTTTCAGTTGCGGAAGGTTAGCTTCTTCAATCAAATAGCTCAGGACAGGAACCAAATCCTCATTGGGTAGCGACACTGTGTTGGGAAAATTTACTTTTCTGATTTTTAGCCTTTTGTTGCCCTCGAGGTAAGTAAGCACGGAGAAGCTGACTTGGATTTCCTTTTGCTTCAGTTGAACTAGCTTCGCCAAACTTTCATCTACAGTTAGGGAAACCTTGCCTGAATAATCGGAATTGATTTTTGTTGCATTTAAGACTACTGGGTATTTCCCGTCAAAAGCCTCCAAAACTGAAGAAGGCCCAGTGATTTCTAGTTGGTCAGGAATGAAATTGACCTTCCCTTCTAGCGCGATGTTTTTATCCAGGGAGTATCCCAAGGTATCCAGCACTGGGCGGAGTGTTTTGGTTACGATCCGATCGATTTGGTAGTGAATGGTGTCTCCTAGTACGTTCTGGAGTTGTGTTGGGGTGATAAACTCTCCCAAGCTTCTTTTCAGGTCTGCGGTGAGCAGGTATTTTTTCTCTGATGGGGTATTGAGTTGAATGAGGTAGGGGGTACCGCCAATATTAAAATACTTGCGCAGCAAGTCCCAGCCATTCCCTGAAATTTCAATTTGAATGCTGTTTGGCAGGGACTTGACTGGAATAAAGTTTTTTTGGTCGTATTCCCACTGTACGGGGTAATCTACGATGGTACTGTAATTATCCTTGTTGAGTGCATTTAAAACCCAAAAAGTGGTAGCCGCTGCAACGCAGAGGACTACCACTTTTATATTGGAGAGTTTTCTTTTGGATATTCTCCAAGGGGATTTTTTAGAATCAGGCAAGGTGTTATTTGGTTGGACTTGGTTTTTTCGAGAAGTCAA
>CANHCD010000180.1 GCA_947458795.1 Cyclobacteriaceae bacterium
AAAAGACCCGTTCTCTTTATCTTCAATGGAGGCCCAGGCTCGGCGAGTGTCTGGTTGCATGTGGGATTCTTTGGGCCAAAAGTGGTCAAAACAGATTCGGGAGCAGGCATCGATGACGGAGCGGCCCCGTTCCGAGTTGAAGAAAACAAACAGGCACTCCTAGACCTCACGGATTTGGTATTTATTGATCCGATTGGAACAGGTTTCAGCCAGGTGGAAGGGGTAGGCAAAACTTCCGATTTCTGGGGACTCAACGAGGATGCCTCCTCCATTGCACAGTTTATCCGTACCTGGGTCACCCAGCACGGCAGATGGCAAGCCCCTAAATTTATCGCTGGGGAAAGTTTTGGCACCACCCGCGCTGCCAAGGTAGCCGAAGTACTGGAAGAAGGCGGGCAAAGCATGGCACTGAATGGGCTCGTGCTGATTTCCCAAGCCTTGGACTATGCAGGTTCTTCCAGTTGGGCGGATAACCTGACCTCCTTTTTCACTTACCTCCCTTCCCAAGCAGCCACTGCCTGGTACCACAAGAAAGCGGGGCAGGGCAAGACCCTAGCCGCATTTATCGAGGAAGCCAGAGCATTTGCCTACGGCGACTATTTGCAATCCTTGTTTTTGGGAGAGAAGCAGACCCCTGCACAAAAGGAAGCCATCGCGGCCAAATTGGCCTACTTTACTGGTTTGGATAAGGCCTATATCTTGCGCTCCGACAACCAGATCTTGATGCACCGCTTCAAGAAAGAATTGCTCCGTGCTGAGGGCAAGGCCATTGGCACCTTGGACGGACGGTATTTGGCGCTAGAAACCGACAAATCCGCCGAAGGCCCTGTATTGGGTGACCCGGCTAGTTACATGACTGGATCGGCGTACACGGCCGTCTTCAACGACTACTTGATGCGAGACTTGAAGGTGAGCCTAGACCGACCTTACTTCACCTCTGCTTCGGGGATGGGTGGAAGTTGGAACTGGAAGCCCGTACCAGATGGGGCCTACTACGAGCCAAGCTACATCAGCACTGCTCGTGCTTTAAGCGAGGTGATGCACCGCAATACCCAGATGCAGGTGATGGTAGCGAATGGCTACTACGACTTGATCACCCCCTTCTTTGACTCAGAATTTACCTTTGCCCGCCACAATTTCCCGCAGGATCGCGTGGCGATGACCTACTATGAGGCAGGGCACATGATGTACAACCGACAGGAAGACTTCGATGCGCTGGCCAAGGATGTGAGAGCGTTTTTAGAGGGCGTTTTGAAGAAGTAGATGGCTGCTAACTACACAAAACATATTACAATTGATCCCTTTGCGTCTTGGCGCCTTTGCGAGCAAAAAAAGAAGATCTCCCCGTCCACCGCTCGGACAGAATAGATATCAAAAAAAGTTAGCCTGCCATAGGCTGGGAGTTAAGAAAAAATTGATCCCTTTGCGGCTTGCCTACCGAAGGCTTGGCGCCTTTGCTCCTTTGCGACTTCGCGAGAAAAAAGTTAACCTGCCATAGGCAGGGAGTTAAGAAAAATAACTCCTCTTTCTTCCTGAAAGGAACCCTATCTTTGACTTTTGCCTTATAGCATTAATACCACCATTTGTACTCAATTATTTAGCAGACCACGATACAACTCATGCAACACCCCAAATTCAATCCCGAAGAAGTTACCAAAATCATCCGTGGACGTCGCTCCCAATTTCCGGCTCAGTTTAAAGAAAATGACCCTGTAGCCGACTCCATCATCGAGGAGATCCTCGAAAATGCCAACTGGGCACCTACGCACAAACTCACCCAACCTTGGCGCTTTATTGTTTACACAGGCGCAGGCTTGAAGACCTTTGGTGACTACCAGGCGGAGATGTACAAAATGCGCGCTGAGAAAAACGGCACCCCCTTCTTAGAAGGCACCTACCAAAAATTTAAGGAGACACCAAGCAAGGCCTCTCATGTAATCGCGCTACTCATGAAGCGCACCGAAGGATCGGGCATCCCCGTGATGGAAGAGATCTCCGCCGTAGCCATGGCGGTGCAAAACATGTACTTGACGGCCTGTGCCCATGGGCTAGCCTGCTACTGGGGCACTGGTGGACCTACCTTTTGGGCAGAGGCTCGAGAAGACTTCGGACTCGAAGGCGAGGACATGCTCATGGGCTTCTTCTACATCGCAAAAGCAGCAAGCGACACTTTACCCGAAGGCAAACGAACGCCTATCGGCGAAAAAGTGAGCTGGGTGAGGGAGTAAATTTCTTACCGAAACAACGTATAAAGCCAAACATCCTCCAACCAGATGTTTGGCTTTTTTTATTGAAAAGTCTTTTTCTAATAAAAAATATGGTAACTTATAAGTTACTATGAAAACTACATCCTGGGAAGAAATCAAAGACAAGGTCTATGGGGAAAAGGGCAGCCCGCGCCGCGATGCGCTTGAACGAGAAACGGCCCCCTTCAAAATAGGTTTGCTTCTAAAAAAAGCCCGCGAAGAACGACTTCTTACTCAAGAGCAGTTGGCTCAGCTTGTGGACAAAAAAAGAACCTACATCTCTAGAGTCGAAAATGACGGCGCCAACATGACCCTAAAAACCCTCTACGAAATTGTAGAAAAAGGTCTTGGAGGAAAAGTGCGGATTCAAATAGATTTATAAAAAACCTGCCTTACCAATCCGCTGGCCTTCTGGCCTGGTAGGCGGCCATCTGATCCAATAGATCTGCTGGGTCATCGGAAATGATTAGCATCTCCTCCTGCTCAGGATAGAGAAATCCCGCTTCCATCGCGTGGTTGAGGAAGTCGATCAACTTATCGTAATAGCCATGCACGTTGTACAAGGCCACGGGCTTTTGAATGTAATGCAGCTGGTTGAGGGTCATCACCTCAAACAACTCTTCAAAGGTGCCAATCCCTCCAGGCATGGCAATAAATCCATCACCCTTCTCCGCCATAAGCCACTTGCGGTCCCGCATGGTCTCCACGACCACAAGTTCCGTGCAGCCTTTATGCGCCACCTCCCGGTCCACCAACTTCTGGGGAATGATCCCAATCACTTCCTTGCCAGCACCAAGCAGTTCGTCAGCAATGACTCCCATCAAGCCCACATGGCCAGCTCCATAAACCAGGCTGTAGTCACGCAAAATCATTTCTTGAGCCAAAGCACGCACGCCTGCTTCGTAAACAGCATGGTTGCCTTTCTTGGAACCACAGTACACGGTTAGTCTTTTCATGTCCGAAAAATAAAGATTTCAACCGAAGCCCAAAACCTATTTTTCAAGAAGGTTTGCAGCGGCAACTTCCAGCCCCCATTTTTGTATGCCATCCCAGAAGCCCATGAAAATCTGTTTCGCTACCAACAACGCCAAAAAAGTCGAAGAAGTCGCTGCTGCCCTGAAGGGCCTCATCGAAATCGTATCCCTTCGAGAAATTGGCTGCAATGAGGAACTGCCCGAAACAGGGGATACCTTAGACGCCAATGCTTTTGAAAAAGCACGCTACGTATTCGAGCACTATGGGGTCAATTGCTTTGCAGACGACACGGGCCTGGAAGTAGCGGCGCTCAACGGGGCTCCTGGCGTGTATTCGGGAAGATTTGCAGGAGAGCCTCGAAGCGATGCGCGTAATCTGAGTTTGCTTTTGGAAAAAATGAAGGACCAAACCGAGCGATCTGCCCGTTTCCGAACCGTCATCGCCCTAATTCTAGATGGAAAAGAGTACCAATTTGACGGCATCGCCGAAGGGGAAATCACTTCCTCCCCCAGCGGTGAGGGAGGCTTTGGCTACGATCCCATCTTCCAGCCTCAAGGACATGTACGAACCTTTGCCATGCTTTCTTTGGAAGAAAAAAATGAAATTTCCCATCGTGGAAAAGCCGTAAAGGCCCTCTTAAATTTTCTACGTGCTGGAAAATTCTGAGATGCGCACAAAAATATGTTAATTTGCCACCCATGACCAAGCCCTTTATCGTCGGAATCACCGGGGGATCTGCCTCTGGAAAAACCTTGTTTTTGGAACATCTGCTGCGCAGCTTCTCGCCCGAGGAACTCTGTATGATCTCCCAGGACAACTACTACAAGCCGCGGCACCTACAGCCTGTGGACGAGCAAGGGATCGCCAACTTCGACACCCCACACAGCATCGATTTTGAGCAGTATGCCCAAGATATCCGCATCATTCAGGGAGGGGGAACGGTCATTCGAGAGGAGTACACCTTCAACAATGCCGCCAAAACACCTAAAATGCTCACCTTTGCACCAGCTCCTGTGGTAGTCGTGGAAGGAATTTTTGTACTCTACTATCCAGAGCTTGCCGACCTCCTAGATCTGAAGATTTTTATAGATGCCAAGGATCATATCAAGCTGAAGCGTCGCATCATTCGGGATAAGGTCGAGCGTGGCTATGACCTGGACGATGTGCTCTATCGCTACGAGAATCATGTGATGCCGACTTACGAAAAATACATCAAACCCTTCAAAAACGAGGCGGACCTCATCATCCCAAACAACCTCAACTTTGACCGGGCCATGGATGTACTTCGCACCTACTTGCGCGCAAAATCGGCTCGCTAGGCATAAAAAAAGCTCTAGTACCTGATTTTCCACTTTTTTACCATTTCCTAGAGAAAATAAGGTTTGAAGTTCATTTAAGTGAGCCGTGGTCCGTTGACAGTCGTCTGTCGACGATTTTCTGCAGTAATTCAAAAAGATCTTAGTACCAGAGGTAAGATTGCGGATAATCATATAATTTCTATATTTGTCCCCCATGAAAAATAGGAAGACATACCACAGCACCAGCCAGCAACGATTCTCGTGGGCTCTGGTTCTGCTATTTTGCCTATTTGTATCCAGTATTGAATTTTTTCCAGCTGCTACCGAACAGTCTCGTACCGAACAATCCTCCGAACAGCCTGACCAGAGCTTTTTGGATGTAGCCGTTGATGCAGTCATTCCTTTTGTGCTTCAGGTGGCCAACACCGTTTTTTACCTGATTTCACAGATTTTCCAAGTTGATTTTTCGCTTCCGCTTCCTCATTCAGGAACGGTTTCCTTTGTCAATTCACTGACTGAAATCCTTTTTGAACGGATTATTTCCCCCCAGGGGCCCTAAAAATTCAATTCATTCTGAATTCATCCCCTCGTCCCTTTCCGGAACGAGTTAAATCTTAATTAATTCAATTCCTTAAATTTTACCAAAATGCAAAACAAAGGTGCAATCGTGTTTTTGACGGTCATCATTACAGCGCTATGCTTGTATTA
>CANHCD010000181.1 GCA_947458795.1 Cyclobacteriaceae bacterium
CCATTACTTTAAGCCTTGGTAGATGGTTCGTCGCATCTCGTTACCGAAGTAAAATCCATAGGGGTTGGGGGTGCCGACAGAACCGACCTGGGTCATAAAAACAGCGACAAGCTTCTTTTTTGGGTTCACAAAAAAGTGAGTGGAGTTGGCACCAGCCCAGAAAAACTCACCTTTTGACTGGGACTCTCGCTGTGCGGCCTTTGGGTTATTTACAATCGCAAAACCCAGTCCAAAGCCATGCCCCGGCTCCAAGTTTAAAGTTCCCAACGCATCAGTTACAATTCCATTTCCTAGCCGCGAAAAGGAATCGCTACCGTCCAACCGTTCGATACCCTGGGTATGGTCTTGAATCATCAGGGCTACCGTTTCGGGTTTGAGGATCTGCTTGCCATTCCAACTGCCCTGGTTAAGTAGCATCTCCCCAAAGCGTAGGTAGTCTGCTGTGGATGTAAACAGTGCATTGATGCCCGCAAAGACCGTATTGCCCGAAGGCGTAGGTTGTCCCATGGTCCGCCTTAGCGTGCTATCGGCAGCAAAGGCATACACAGTTTGGATGCGTTTTCGCTGCTCCCCATCCAGGTTGTAGCCGCTATTATCCATTTGCAGGGGTGTGAAAATGTATTCCTGCAAATAGACATCAAGTGTTTTGCCGGACAAGACTTCCACAAGTCTACCGACCACATCTGGAGAGAAGGAGTAGTTCCATTTTCTGCCAGGATCGAATGCTAGGGGCATTTTGGCAAGAGCGGTAGTTCGCTGTTCCAAGGTCTTCAGTTTGCCATTCAAAATGATGCCGTTCCAAATCTCTTTGTCATAGGCAATCTGGGCGATGCCGTGGCTCATGCCTGAGGTATGGCTGAGTACCTGCCGAATGGTCATGGGGGAGGGTGCTGCATGAGTACCGGAGGAGGAGCCGATAGTCGGATCGTTGACTACGCGCATTGCTGCAAACTCTGGGAGGTACTTGGAGATGGGTTCATCCAGCTGGAATTTGCCCTGATCGTAAAGTGTCATCAAGGCTACCGATACGATAGGCTTAGTCATGGATTGGATAAAGTAGAGTTCGTCCCCTTTCATGCTGGCAGCAGCTTCCTTGTCTCGGAGGCCGTAGGTATGGTCATATACTAGCTTTCCGTCTTGGTACACCATCCCGTGTACGCCAATGAGACGTCCATCAGCCACTTCTTTAGCTAGAAACTGGTCAAATTCAGCAAATGAACTGCTATTCTGCTTTTGTTGTGCTTGGCTGATGCCAAAACTTACGAGGCTGAGGGTAAGGAGAAGGAGGATCTTTTTCATGAGATAGGGACTGGGAGTAGACTACTTTCGATTGAAAGTTAATAAAAAGTGTGGTATCCTGTTTGTGGTTTCTGATTTTCTAAATGGACTAGGTGCAGCAGAAAAAAAAGGATTCATTTACACATATTTTTCTACTTGTAGTTAAATTAAAATATTATTTAATTAATAAAATTTAAAATAAATACGATATTAAAATTAATATAAATTACTAATCTAATGAATTTATGATTTTCTAACATGAAATTAACTTAAGTACAATTTAAATGTCATGGCTTAGGATTAGTTTATACCTACTTTGTGAAGAGTTATAATGAATTAAGTAAGTAAATGTCTTTTTTTTCTAAAAATGGGATGTATTTCAACAATCTAATTTTTTAGGATAAATAAGCGTGTTGGATTCCAAGATCCCTAGGAATATTAAAGTTATCCGTATGAAAAATGTTACTTCAGTAATTTCTTCTATTTCTCTAAATGATATGGTAATTTACTAATCATGAGTGAGATAGAAAAAGATTTCTGGCTAGCTACTTATGGCACTTTAAAGAAGGGCTACAACAACTACAATCTCCACCTTACAAACTCCAAGTACATGGGTAGCGGTACAACGCAAGAAATGTACCCACTCATTATCAAAGATTTACCCTACTTGATTGAGGACATTGGAAATGGGTTCCAGGTCGAAGTGGATGTGTTTAAAATTAGCAAACCCGTATTGGAAAGAATAGACGAACTGGAAATTCATCCCACCTGGTACAGACGCAAGCAGATTCCCATCCTGCTCAACGGCAATACAGTTACCTGTTGGATTTATTTCAGCATGACAGAGTCTATAGGCAGCGATACCCTTCACAAAACCTACAAGCAAGAAATACATTCTAACTACTTGGGAGAAAGTTTTTTAAGCCTTCAAGCAAAGGCAAATATCGAATCAATTCCAGAGTCAGCAATCAAAGACTTGGGAAAGAAGTAGCAGGCTTGTAGTTTTGCCTACAAATTGTACCATTAAATCAAGAGTTTATCTTTCCTCCAAAGCTGGTTGAATATAGGGTACTTCCAAAGTTGGCATGATCAAAAAGATACACTTCCCAGGATTAAATGGGGTCCGGTTTATAGCCGCACTACTGGTGATTATCGATCATTCGGAACTATTTAAAAGTTATTTGGGTATGCCTACGCTTTGGGCAAATAGCTACTCTTCCTATTTAGGGGCATTTGGGGTGAGCATTTTTTTTGTATTGAGTGGGTTTTTAATTACCTATCTACTCCTCGAGGAGAAAAAAGAAGGCCCCATACAGATTAAGCATTTCTACCTCCGCCGTGTTTTGCGGATATGGCCGCTCTATTACCTGTTAGTCCTCCTTGGCTTTTTGGTGATTCCGTACCTTTCCTACTTTCAAATTCCGCTGTACTCCTCAGAGATGAGCGATTCCCTGGATAGATTTCTTTTGTTTTTTGGCTTAGCCGCAAACGTAGCCTTTGTCTATTTTCCTACTGTAGCCTTTGCCAATATACTATGGTCCGTTGCAGTTGAAGAGCAGTTTTATCTTTTCTGGCCTCATGTGGTCAAGATCAAACAAAAGCTGCTGGGTGTGATGCTATTCCTGCTATTCTTGTATTTGATACTCAAGTTTTATGCGGGTGAGTTCGATCCCAAATTTGAAGAACTGGTCATTCGTACCCGTTTCTCTTCCATGATTATTGGAGGGATTGGTGCCTACCTGCTGTTTCACCAAAAAGCGTTTGTCCAATTTCTTTACCATCCATTGGTTCAAGTAGCCTTGCTTCTCCTCTTTGTAGTGATGGGAATGGATTGGATTGATTTCAAATCCTTCACCTGGATCCAGGACGAGCTAATTTCCTTAGTCCTGTGTGGACTAATAATCAATGTTGCAAGCAACACCCAGTCGATCCTAAACCTAGAGAATTCGGTGTTTTCTTATTTGGGAAAGCTGTCCTACGGACTTTATGTATACCATTTGTTTGCAGTGGTCCTTGTACTGAAGGGCTTGCCAACATTGCTTCCTATTCAGGAATGGTCCCCTTGGATTTCCTATCAGGTAACCTTGGGATTGATTTTCCTTCTGACCACTGGCATTAGTCACCTTTCGTACACGTATTTTGAGTCTTATTTTTTACGGAAAAAAGTTCGCTTTTCTAAAGTGTTGAGTGGGGATATGGTTAAGACAAAATAGTAGCAAGTATCTAGACTTTGCGGCTCTGCGTCTTTGCGAGAGAAATAAATCGAATGAAGATCCCAATATCCCAAGTGCTATTTCAACGGACTTTTTGATTCCATTTTTTTTATATGGTACTTGAATCATCAAGGCATAAATGTTTTTTTTTAAATTATTTTTAGACAATCCCCAAAAAATGAATAACCAAAAAACAACTTTTTCTATCGCCTCAAATCTTGATAGACAAGAAATATACAAGATTAGGCATCTCATTTATGCCCAAGAACTCAATCAATATGCGGTTAATCCTAATCAACAACTTTCTGATGATTTGGATACCGAAAACAAGTATATCGTAGCCAAGTCAGGAAATCAAATCCTTGGATTTATAAGTATTACTACTCCAAATACTAAAAAGTATTCGGTCGACAAGTATTTTTCTCGTTCGGATATTCCTTATGCATTTGACGAGTATTTGTATGAAATACGCTTATTAACTGTACTCGAGAAAAGTCGAAATAGTTATTTAGCGCTTGGTTTGATGTTTGCCGCATTTCGCTGGGTACAATCGCATGGGGGATTGCATGTGGTTGCCATTTGCCGTTCAGAGTTAGTAGAGATGTATCGTAAAGCGGGATTAAATACCTTGTCTTTGCGTGCAGTATCTGGAAAAGTAACTTACGAATTGGCAGTTGCTTCATGTGAAGATTTTGAGGGGGTTGTTGCCAAAAGTCGACCAGTCTATGAGGCGATCCAGAAAAAAATAGATTGGCAGCTTCCCTATCTTTATTTTGCACCTGCTGCCTGCTACCATGGAGGTTCATTTTTTAAGGCCATAGGAGAGGATTTGCAATCTTTGACTAAAGCAACGCAAATCATCAATGCAGATGTTTTAGATGCCTGGTTTCCTCCTTCTCCCAAGGTAGTATGGGCTATTAAGGAAAATATAAACTTTCTACTCCAAACATCTCCTCCAACTCACGCTGAAGGACTGGTTAAGGTCATTGCAACTGCAAGGGGAGTCCACGAACAGCAAATTTTACCCGGTGCAGGATCCTCCGATCTCATCTTTCTTGCCTTACCCCGTTTTTTAAATCAACAGTCCAAGGTGTTGATTCTGGACCCCTGTTATGGGGAATACATTCATGTATTGGAAAAAGTGATTCAATGCCAAGTCACTCGATTTAATTTATGTCGTGAAAAAGGCTTTGTCGTCAATACAATGGACCTGCTCCAAGAAATACAAAAAGGGTATGATATGGTGATTTTGGTAAATCCGAATAGCCCTACAGGAGTGCATAATTCAAAGCAGGAAATGGAAGAAATGCTTTTACAAGTTCCCCTGTCAACTAAGGTCTGGGTGGATGAAACCTATGTGGAATATGTAGGCAGCCATGAATCCATAGAGCAGTTTGCTGTGAAAACCGAAAACGTAATCGTTTGCAAATCAATGAGTAAAGTATATGCCTTGAGTGGGGTACGGGCAGCCTATTTGTGCAGTTCTCCTCATCTTATTGAAATTTTAAAACAGTTTTCTCCTCCATGGGCGATTAGTTTGCCCGCACAAGCAGCCGCTATTGCAGCCTTAGGCGATGGGAAATATTACGATCAGCAGTATGCTACAACGCATAGCTTAAGGGATAAATTGAAACAAGATTTGCTGGAGCTAGGTGTTACCGAAATCATCAATGG
>CANHCD010000182.1 GCA_947458795.1 Cyclobacteriaceae bacterium
ATCTTGTGGAACTACACCTATCTGACTACGAAGGCTAGCCAATGCATAGTGCTGAATGGGTTTATTGTCAACCAGTATCTCCCCTGAAGTAGCATCGTACATCCGCATCAGCAAGTTGGCAAGCGTAGATTTACCTGATCCTGTGGTACCAATAATCCCCAAGGTCTGGCCAGCTTCAATCGAAAAGGAAATATCCTTCAACGCTTGGATCCCCGAGTCTGGATAAACAAATGAAAGGTGGCTCACATGAATTGCCCCTTCCAGTGTGGCTTCAAGGTTTTTCTCAGATACCAAATCCGTTTTCTGATCCAACAATTCATTGATTCTTCGTTGGGAAACCTCCGCACGCTGCACAATACTGGTCACCCAGCCTAGGGATGCTACTGGCCAAGTCAACATGTTGACATAGAGTATAAATTCGGCGATGACACCATAGCCAATCTCCCCTTGAATGACCATCATCCCTCCTACATATACCGTGATGATGGTAGATATCCCCACTAGGGCCATGATCAATGGAAAAAACAGGGCATTTACACGGGTCAATTCGATGGATTGGTACTTGTACTCTTCACTTGCCTTGGCAAACTCCGCAGCAGAATCCTGCTCTCGAACAAAAGCCTTCAACACCCGAATCCCAGAAAATGCTTCTTGCACAAAGGTGCTGAGCTGGGAAAGGCTCTGTTGAATTTTTTCAGAACGCAGGTTGATTTGATTGTTTACATAATAAATACTCAAAGAAAGTATCGGCAAAGGCAAGAGCGAATAAAGCGTAAGCTCCAAGTTGACCGAGATCATGTACGAAATCACCAAAGGAAATAAGATCAGCAGGTTGAGTCCATACATAATAGCTGGACCTAAGTACATGCGCACCCGGCTTACATCTTCCGATATCCGAGCCATCAAATCTCCCGTGCTGTTTTTTCTGTAAAAACTTAGGGGCAAAAATTGAAAATGTTCAAAAAGCTCATTTTTCATGTCGTATTCAATTTTTCGCGACATGATGATGAGCGTTTGGCGAATCAAAAACAGGAAGAAGCCTCGAAGCAAGGCCATGACCAAAATCAAAATCCCAAAAATAAAGACCGATTCTAAAAAATAGTCCCGAGCCAACTCACCTATTCCACCCCTGGTGAGAGGAGCAAAAAGCGCATAACTCTCAACCACATAATCTATGGCAATTCGAACCAATTGAGCCGGAATAATTACGAAAATATTGGATATCACCGTAAACAGTATTCCTAAAGACAATAATCCCTTGTATTTGATTAGGTATTTATTTATTCTCCAAAGTTCCTTCACAAAATAAAGTCTTAGTTTTTAATGATACTCTTGTATAAAATTTGGCTTTGGAAAATTTGTAAGCTCATAAAAGTATTTAATTTTGTGGCCACACGATTTCCGAGTGCTATCCCAAATATAACACATTCTAAAAAGCTATTTTCAGATGTTAGCGATTAATACCACCGAAACAGTACGTGAGGGTTCCATTTTTGGACAAATCACTACGATGGACCATGAGCAATTGGTCATTTGTCATGACGAAGCTACAGGCCTAAAAGCACTGATAGGGATTCACAACACCGTCTTGGGACCCGCACTTGGGGGAACCCGCATGTGGCCCTACGCCAGCGAAGAGGAAGCCATCAGAGATGTGTTGCGCCTTTCTCGCGGCATGACTTTCAAAAATTCACTTGCAGGCTTGAATTTAGGAGGCGGTAAAGCCGTGATCATTGGAGATCCTAAATTGAAGACCGAAGCATTTTTACGAAGATTTGGTCGCTTTGTGGAAAGCTTAGGGGGTCGATATGTAACTGCTGAAGATGTCAACATGAAGACCTCCGATATGGAATACATGGCCTTAGAAACTCGCCATGTGACCGGCTTACCAAAAAGTAAGGGAGGCGCTGGAGATCCTTCACCAGTAACTGCCTTTGGCGTGTACATGGGCATGAAAGCAGCTGCCAAAAAAGCATTTGGTTCAGACTCCCTTCAAGGAAAGAAGATTGGGGTGCAAGGTGTAGGTCAAGTTGGAAAATACCTCATCAACTACCTCGTCAAGGAAGGTGCGGATATTTTGATTACGGACATTTTTGAAGACAAACTCCAGGAAGTGGCCAAATCAACTGGCGCGACGGTGGTCGACAGCAAGGTCCTGTATGACATCCAGATGGATATTTATGCTCCCTGTGCCCTTGGTGCCACCATCAACGATCAGACCATTGACCGCCTAACTTGTAAAGTCATTGCAGGCGGAGCCAACAACCAGCTGGAAGATGAAGCCAAGCACGGAAAAATCTTGATGGAAAAAGGCATTGTCTATGCCCCAGACTTCTTGATCAATGCTGGTGGAGTAATCAATGTGGGAGCAGAATATTATGGAGAATATCAGGAAGAGACCGTTTTTGCACAAACTGAAAAAATTTACGACACCTGCTTGTCCATCTTAAACACTTCGGAGAAACAACATATCCCTGCTCAGCAAGCAGCAATCGAAGCAGCAAAGGCAAGAATTGAAGCAATTGGAAGAATTAAACTTCCCTTTTAACCCATTCTACCTGAAGATAAATGACCACTGAGCCTAGGTTCAGTGGTTTTTTTGTGCCTCGCCCCATGCGGAGAAGACGCACCTAATTGCTTATATTTGTGGCTCTTTATATCCCATATGCTCAACAGAAGAATCCTTAGAGTCAAAGCATTTCAGAACTTATATGCTTTTGAACAGTGTAAAGGATCCAACATTAACATAGCCAAAGACTTTATACGAGAGTCTTTTTTACCTGACCTCAACAGCATGGAGGTTCAAGATAAGGCAGCTCTCTCACGTGAAGGAGAGGAGGCTATCCAGATTTTTGAGCAAAACGTGGAACTAGGTCAAAAGTTACTTCCAGCTGACGCAGGGGTTAAAGTCAAAAAAATTGCTTTAGAAGCCCTAAAACAAGTGCTTGAGGCCAACGAAAAAGATCGGCAGTTTCTGTTGAAAAACATGGTGGTGTCCGCCGAACGAATTCCACAGCTTTACCTCCTAGCCATTGAGCTACTTCAGGCATTTTCCAAACATGTCGGAAAAGAGGTAGAAAAAAAGCAAAAACTTGCGGGAGATGCACCCATTGCTTTTGGCAATGAACTTAATCTTGCCAATAATCAAGTTTTGAAACGACTTCGAGAATCCCCAGAATATCAGGCTGCATTGAGCCGAAATGGGGTGAACTTGGATGAACTCGAACTGGAGATAAAGGAATGGTTCAGAGAATACATCAAGCCAGCCGAGGAATATCAGCATTATTTGACACTTGCGGCTCCTACCCTAGAGCAGGATTTTGAGGTGGCAGATGACCTCCTGAAAAAAATAATTTTCAAAAACGAAGTCATTCTTACCTTTTTTGCAGAAAAAGACTTGAACTGGACCGAAAATAAATCGGTCGTAAGAAGTCTTGCTGCGAAAGTTTTAAAGAACGCCTCGCTTCCCGATATCGCAATTGCAGAACCTCTGCCAGAAATTGCGATGAATTGGGAGGAAGACAAAGAATTTTTTGAAAATATTTTTAACTTCACCATTGCTAACGGCGTAAGCAGCAAAGTACTTATCGCCGAAAAAACAAAAAACTGGGACATCGAGCGTTTGGCTTTCACCGACAAAGTCATCATCTCCATGGCACTTGCCGAAATGATTCATTTCCCAAGCATCCCAGTGAAGGTAACGATCAACGAGTACATTGACATTTCAAAAACATACAGTACCCCAAAAAGCAAGCAGTTTGTAAATGGTTTGCTGGATGTTTTGGCTAAGGAACTAACCGAAAAAGGACAAATTCGCAAGAGTGGAAGAGGCCTTTTGGACAATAAATAAGACCACAATGGGAAAAACAACAAGTACATTAATTGCTTTCGCCTTGGGTGCAGGGGTGGGTGCAGCCTTAGGGATCTTATTTGCTCCCGATACTGGAGCGAATACCCGAGACAAGCTCTCCTTTAAGCTATCCAAGTACAAGAAAGAATTGGAGGACCTAATCAATGAATTGGTGGATGGAAAAGAAATCCATCTAAATGAGGCAAAAACCGAAGGCAAGCGAGTGATCTCTGAAGCAAAAAACAAAGCAGAAGACCTTCTAAACGATGTAAACAAATTAATTGACCAAATAAATAAAGATAAAAACTAACATGAAAACAAGACTTCTCAGCGCCATCGCACTAGCCGTCGTATTGATCACTTCTTGCTCTCAGGGCAAAGACGAACAAGCAGAAAAAATCAAAGCTTTAGAAGAAAAAATTGCCGCAATGGATGGGTCTAATGTACCTGTTCCAGCGGATATGGCTCAAACGACCACTTCTGCAGATCCAAGCACACTAGGATCCTTCCAGTTTAGCGAAATGGAATACGACTTTGGAACCATCAACGAAGGAAAAGTGGTTGAAAAGATTTTCAACTTCACCAACAATGGACAAGCTCCTTTGGTGATTTCCAACATCACTGCTTCTTGCGGATGCACTAGCCCTGATTGGACCAAAGCACCCGTACAGCCAGGTGAAACTGGATTCGTGAAAGTGGTATTCAACTCTGCTGCGAAGTCAGGAGCTCAGTCTCCAACTGTAACGATCCAAGCAAACACCAATCCAACAGTGACTCGTCTAAGCATGAGAGGAAGTGTAACTCCTAAGGGTGCTGGCGGTGCTGCAACTGGACCAGTTAGAAAATAAGCGATGTATTCATTCATCTTAGCTCAAGCTTCTGTCGGAAGCAGCGGTATTCTTGGCCAAGTATTTCTATTTGGATCGATCATTTTGATCATGTACTTCTTCATGATTCGTCCACAGCAGAAAAAACAAAAGGAAACCAAGAAGTTTATCGAAGAAATAAAAAAAGGCGATGATGTGGTGACCATTGGAGGTATCCATGGAAAAGTCTACAGCGTAGAAGGTGACACCGTCTTGCTGGAACTTGACAAAGGGCTGAAGGTAAAAGTTGAAAAGTCTGCCATTTCCCTTGACTTCTCGAAAAAACCAAGTCCAACCAAATAACACCTTGCCTGATTCTAAAAAATCCCCTTGGAGAATATCCAAAAGAAAACTCTCCAATATAAAAGTGGTAGTCCTCTGCGTTGCAGCGGCTACCACTTTTTGGGTTTTAAATGC
>CANHCD010000183.1 GCA_947458795.1 Cyclobacteriaceae bacterium
CAAACCCATCCAATTGTCTGGAATCTCACCCTTATTGACTAATCCCTGATTGGCAGTATTGGAAAAATCATCTGCAATCACGGTGTCGATTGGCAAAATCAAGTTCACTCCTTTTGCCTTCGCTTTTTCCATCAACTCCAATACGAAATCAAGTTTGTCTGCCTCCAAAAGCGAAGTGCCAATTGATCCTCCCTGCGCCTTCGCAAAGGTGTAGGACATGCCCCCACCAATAATCAGGTTGTCCACCTTCTCGAGGAGACGCTCAATAATTAAGATTTTATCCGCAATTTTTGCTCCACCCATGATCGCAGTGTAAGGGCGCTCAGGATTGCCTAGCACCTTATCGGCATTGGTCAACTCTGATTCCATCAGGTATCCGGCTACTTTTTGAGAGAAATTTGCAGCAATCACAGCAGTGGAGGCATGTGCACGGTGGGCAGTACCAAAAGCATCGTTGACGTACACATCTCCAAGTTGAGCGAGCTTGGCAGCAAAGGCTTCATCACCTTTTTCTTCTTCCTTGTAAAACCGGAGATTTTCCAACAACAATACCTGACCTGCACCGAGCAGCGCAGCCTTTTGGATGGCTTCCTCCCCAATGCAATCACTTGCAAAGCTGATTTTCTGTCCAAGAGCAGCCTCAACCGCTGACACAATGTGCTTGAGGGAATACTTATCTTCTGGACCTCCCTTTGGACGTCCTAGGTGAGACATCAAGATGGCAGATCCACCATCTTTAAGAATTTTTTTGATCGTAGGAACAGCCGCCTGAATTCGGGTACCGTCAGATACATGCAGCTGTTCGTCTAGAGGAACATTGAAATCAACACGGATCAGGGCTTTTTTACCTGCAAAATTGAGGCTATCTACATTTTTTACATTCAAGGACATGGGATAAGGTCGAATAGGTTAGAACTAATGATGCATTAAATATCGAGACGAATTTAACTCAAATCCAGCCAATTCGAAATAGAACGATTGGAAAAACTAAGCCTAGTGAGTTGGCTGTGCTGCGGCTCGCTTGAGGCGATCATTGATGGCACGGCCCAAACCGATTTCTGGAATAAGCTCGGCTACAATCAGCTCGGCATCACTTTCATCCAGGAGTCGCATGGCCATAAAAAGACGCTGCGCTGCTTCTTTCAAATCCTGACGAGCACTGAGGGTCACTTGGCGATCTGCAGAAAGAGATGGGAAATGGGTAGAAAAACTCAGCACCCCAACTTTTTTTCCTTGCTGGACCAACTGCGGAACGAGTTCTGTCAAATCACCCAAGACAAAAGGTTTTCGCGGCGCATAGTGACTTGCCAGTTGACCGGGTGCACTAGGATTACTCGAGCTATGTGCCTGAACTATCACGGGTCCTACGAGGGATTCAATTTCGGAAATATCAAGCCCTCCAAGGCGATAGATTACAACTTGCTCTTCTTCCATCCCGACAATGGTGCTTTCCAAACCTACGGCACAAGCGCCGCCGTCTAAAATGTAGGGGATTTGCGTTCCCAATTGTGCAGCCACATGCCCTGCCTGTGTAGGGCTTATGTAACCAAAAGGATTTGCACTGGGTGCTGCAAGTGGAAAGTCAAGTTGCGCTAAAAGCGCCAAGGTCAGCGGGTGATTGGGTACCCGAACTGCCACTCGATCCAAACCAGAGGTAACCAGATCGGGAACACTGGCTTTCCGAGGCAATAAAACCGTCAGGGGACCTGGCCAAAAGGCTTCGGCTAAACGCTTGAGTTTTTCTGGGAATGCAGTTACAAATGGATTTACTTGTTCCAAGGAAGCCACATGTAAGATCAATGGATCAAAGCTAGGTCGGTTTTTCGTTTCAAAAATGGAACTCACTGCCTTCACATCGAGCGCATTTCCTGCTAGCCCGTAAACCGTTTCGGTTGGAATAGCTACCAGCTGCCCCTGTTTGAGGTACGTAGATGCTTTAGAAATATCGGTACCTACCTCCACCATTACTTTGCTTCACAAAAGTCCTTGATCCAAGTTTCTGCTTCTTTATAACCCAAGGAAAGGGCCATTTTTAAATCTGCGCAGCCTTCATTTTTTTGACCCAAAGCACTCATTCGAGTGACGCCAAGTAGGTAATAGGCTTCCCCATTTTTGGGATCCAAATTGACGGTATTGGTGAGTGATTCCATCCCATGGATGGGATCGTTCATTCCTAAATTGGCCTTGGCCAAACGAAAATGTGCTTCTGCATGGTTGGGCTCCTTCTGAACTACTGCTTGAAAATCAAGTAGGGCATCCTCATACGCTTCCATGGTCAGCAAAGTCGTCCCTCGATTAAAGAGGATGTCTAGTTGACTGGGGTCAAGCGCAGCTGCTAAGTTAAAATCTGCCAATGCAGCCTTGTAGTTGTTGAGCTCCATGTTTGCATTACCTCGGTTAAACCAAGGCTTGTAATTGCTCGAATCTGCGAGAATCGCCTGATCAAATAAAGGGATGGCTTCTTTAATTTTTCCTTGCTGAAAAAGTGCAACACCTTTGGCATTTAAGGCAGTGATTTGGGTTGGGTTTTTTTCTAAAACCTGATCAAACTGGGCAACAGCGTCCGCCCAATTTTGAGAATCCATTTTTTCCAAACCCACTTTCATCAACTCCTCTTCACTAGGAGCGCAGGCAGAAAAACTGATTAAAAGCAGGCAAAAGATCCAAAGATGTTTCAAAGGAGTATGTTTTAAATAAAATTACAGAATAGAAATTAGATAGATGCTAGTTTTAGTCGGTAGGCATCTGGGATGGAAACCGGCTTCATGCTGTTTTTGTCTACGGATACCAACACGCTTTTGCAGGTTGCAAAAACATGTTCCATGCCAGCAGCATCTCTCCCCAAAAGTACTTGTTCCAAATCAAAAGAAGAATTGCCAAGGCGTGAACACTTTACCAAAGCCTCCACTTGATCCTGCAAATGAATAGGGCGAATGTAGTCAATCTCAATTCTACCGACTACTGTACCCACATCCAGTACATCCCAACCTGCTTGTAGGTAGAGAAATACGGCTCTTGCATGTTCGAAATAACTGAAATAAACCCCATTGTTGACATGGAGGTACCCATCTATATCGGAAAAACGAAGTTGAATGGGTGTGGAAAAGGAAAAATCAGCGCGAAGCTGAGGAATATCAAAATTACGCATCAATGTAAGATTTCTGAGGTACTTGTTTTTTCAAGCATCCGCAAAATGGAAGGATTGTAGCCAATCAAATCAATGACCGCATCAAAGGTAACCCATGCCAAGGAAATGCTCTCATCACTTCGCACCAAGGGTTCATGAAGGTCTGCTTCAATCAGGTAGCGAACATCGTAATGAAAATGTTCTGCCACATGAGGGCGTTCTGGAATGATGTGCTTGTCCAGATCAAAAATAGAAGTATCTACAAATTGAAGGGAAGTCAATCCGCTTTCCTCTTTTGCCTCTTGAAGAGCCACTTCCAGGAGATTCTCATTTCCATCCGCATGTCCTCCTAGCTGCAGCCAACGACCCAGCTTGCGGTGAAGTGTGAGCAGGGTATGCGTTCTTTCCTTATTTACAATCCAGGCAGAGGCCGTAAAATGACCTGCAATCCGTTCTCTCGAATAGGCCAAAGGGTCATCAGTCAAGGCCAGAAAATCAGACACAAACTGATTTTCCTCTTCGTAAGGGCTGCGGTAAGCTTCCAATTGGGCTTTAAGGGTAATTCTATCCATGTTAGGGTCTTTCAAATAACCGATCCATCAACTCATCAAAGGGTTTGGCATCGTAATACAATCTATCAGAATATACCGAGGCCAGCAATTTGAAATAGCTAGGCTGCTGGTTGATTCGTATTTTTTCCAAGGAAATGTTGCCGTACAGTTGGCTGATTAATTCTCCTTCTTGGGGCAGTTGCAATGGGGGCTTGAAGTAAAATTTTTCAGTTTCTTTGACCTGCTCATTTACTTCCTCCAGCTTCCGATCCAAACTCACCTGTTCGTACCCCAAAGCTATAATCCGTCTACTTAATCCCAAGAAAAGTAAGGAAAAAGAATTCGCGCCGACCTCCGGGCTGTAGCTTAGTGCAAAGCCATTCGCATAGGCCGAGCTAAACACATGTACTTCTGGAGTATCATTGATTTGGGCTCTTTTGTAATGGTAGTTTCTATAAACGAGCGCAAACAGCGCTTTGGACTCTTCTGATTTATTCCATTCTTCTAAATCATGCAGGTCTTTTTCTTTCAGTAAAAAATTCTCTTTTACGGAGAGGGGTGGATTTCCTTCACGATTGGGAAAGATTTTTTTCAACAAGTCATCAAAGAAATCAGACATCTCCCATTTGTTTATATTTTCCTGAGGTGCTCACCTCAACTTTTCCTTCCTCCACCAATTGGCGAAGGCATTTGAGATGTCCCAAAGAAGCGGGTTTATTGACTGCGTCAAAAAGCTCCTCCTCACTAAACGCTTCACCAACTGCTAAAGTTTGCAGGACTAGCTCCTTAAACTTGTTTTCAAGGTCTAGCGGAAGGCTTGCTTTCTTTTGTTCCACACAATGATCGCATACCCCACAGCTCTCATCACTTAATTCTCCAAAATAGGCTTGAATAAATTGGGTACGGCAGATTCTAAACTGATGCGCATAAGCTACGAGTTGGGTAGCCTTATCGAGGGTCAGCGCTCTCCTCAAAGTGATCCGCTTGAAATTAAGCGGAAGGGTGGCAGCATCGTGTCGTTCGGTCAAAAAGGTGAGTTGCGGTCGATCCTTTCGTGGTTCGTAATCCAGCACCTCCATTTTGGCCAGCTCGAGTAGCGCTTTGATCAATACCGCCTCATCCATGCCTGCAGCTTTGGCTAGCCTTGCCTCTTGAATGGTGAAGTACTCTGAAAAAAGATTTCCTCCATGCGTCCGAAGCAAGATTTTGATCACCGGATCGAGCTTGGCATGCTGGATTTGAACCTCATAAAGCCGCTGGGGATTGACTAGAAAATGTGCGCGTGAAGGAGCAAAAAAACTTTCATTGAGTGCAATCAGCCCTTCTTCCTCCAGTACCTTGAGGGCATAAAAACTATCCACTATTGGCAGCTGGTAGGTAGATGCAAAATCAGAAATCTCAAAATCAAAGCTACGCAAAGACTGTGCTCC
>CANHCD010000184.1 GCA_947458795.1 Cyclobacteriaceae bacterium
AATCACCATGAAAAAACTCCTTAGTTATTGCCTGCTATACCTTGGTTTAGGGGCTACAGTTTTTGCACAAACGATCAGTCCGGCAGGCAATAGCCCTGTTCCTGGAATTTCAAAAGACCGAATTGCTAAAATCGACGCCATGCTTGAAGCTGCCATTAATGCAGAAGAGGTACCTGGACTAGTAGCCATGGTTGTCAAAGATGGAAAGATTGTCTACCATTCAGCCAAAGGTTTTGCCGATGTAGCCGACGGAAAAAAGATGGAAAAAAACTCCATTTTCCGAATTGCATCGCAAACCAAGGCGATCACGTCGACAGCTATCCTGATGTTGTTTGAAGATGGGAAAATTCAGTTGGACGACCCCATTTCCAAGTACATTCCTGAATTCGCCAATCCTCAGGTTTTGGCTTCTTTCCGCTACGCAGACACCACCTACACGAGCAAGCCAAGTTCTAAGGTCATCACGATTCGTCACCTACTCACCCATACTTCAGGCCTAGGCTATGGGGTGATTGATGGAGACGAGCGTATGAAAATGATCTACCACAAAGCAGGTATAACGGACTTGTTTACAACGGAGAAAATCACGATTGGAGAAAGCGTGAAGCGCCTTGCCAAACTGCCTTTGCACCACGAGCCAGGTGCCAAGTTTACCTATAGTGAAGGGCTAGATGTCTTGGGCTATTTGGTAGAGATTGTCTCTGGAAAGCCATTTGATGTGTTCTTGAAAGAGCGAATTTTTGATCCACTTGGCATGAATGATACCCGTTTTTACCTCAATGAAGCCCAAGGGGCCCGCTTAGTGGATGTGCATACCTACAAAGCAGGCAAATGGCAGGAGTATCCCGTTACGTTTTATGATCCAGCTTACCCGAAAGCAGGTGCCAAGACCTTCTTTTCCGGAGGTGCTGGCCTATCCAGTACTACGGAAGATTATGCCAAATTCCTGCAAATGTATTTAAATGGGGGGAGCTACAATGGGCTGCGCTTATTGAGCCCACTTACCATCCAGACTGCCATGAAAAATCAGGTGGGTGATCTTTGGAATGCGGATAAGTATTATGGACTAGCTTTTGGTGTGGTGACTGCCAAAGGGGTAGCCCAAGGGGGACAAGGAAGCGAAGGAACCTTTGACTGGGGAGGGTACTTCAATACCCAGTATTTTGCAGATCCCAACCATAAAATCATTGGATTGCTCTTCAAACAGGTCTCCGGTGCCGGCAAGGGCGATCAGACGGCCTGGAAGTTTAGACAAATGCTTTTCAGTGCTGTTGAATAATCATTTAACTAGCTGATCAGAAACCCCTTAGCGAATAGATAAATCGTTAAGGGGTTTCTTTTTGGCCGTTTAAGCCACTTGCCTATTCGGGTTATTTTTTCTTCTTTTTTTACGAAATCAATTTGATTGAAAATGCATTTTTTAGGGCATAAATTTGAAAATAAATTAATTTAAATGATTAATAATTAAAAATAACACATCATTAAATTGAATTTAGTAGTAATTTAACCAGTATTAAAAGATCAGTAATTATTCGTTATCGCTTCCATTCTTTTTACTGTTTTGGGATATGCCTGAATGCGTGTGAACTTAGAATTAGGGATTGTAGGAGGGTAGTTATTAGCAAAGGACAGGACTAAATTGAGTCCCCATTTTTAAAAAGCGGATGGAAATAAATTCAACTTATTTGACAGGCCAATTCAAAAAGCAGGTTGCTGATAAATACACAATTTACAACAGCTTGTTTGCAGCACTTCCCTATTCTGGCGTAGCCAATGTGGGTGCGCTTTTACCCATTTTGTTGCAAGCCTGTGAGAAAGGCTATGAGAAGGAAAAATCGCCCGCTGAGATTATTGACTATTTTTTTAGCCAGCACACGGATGTCAGCAGTGAACAAGAAAAATTGGATCACCTCTTTAAATATGTTCAATACATTGAAAGACAGGTGGTGCTTTTTGATGCGATTGAGGATGCTGCCTTTTCAAGCCTGAATGATGTGACTGGAGCAGGAAGTTTAAAATCAATCCTACGGGATGCGAGGCTTTTAAAAAAATCAGCTTTAATTTCTAAAAAACTCGAAAAATTCAAGCTGAGGCTCGTTTTGACAGCACACCCGACTCAATTTTACCCAGCAAATGTGCTGGGAATTATCCATGACATGGGGGAAGCAATTGGTAAAAATGACTTCAATACAATCAGTCAATTTATCCAGCAATTGGGCTTAACCCCATTTTTCAATAAAAAGCAACCTACCCCTGCAAATGAGGCAATTACCTTGATGTGGTTCCTGGAAAACGTGTTTTACCATTCCATAGGTAACATCTATACCAAAATTGTAACAGAGGTTTTTGAAGGGAATTATTCCGGCGATACTAATTTTATCGAGCTAGGATTTTGGCCAGGAGGGGATCGAGATGGGAATCCTTTTGTGAATGCAGATACCACGCGGTTTGTAGCCAAATCCTTACGAAGCAGCATTATTGTCTGCTATTATAGAGATATACGAAAGTTAAAAAGGAAGTTGACCTTCTCTGAAGTGGATGTTTTAATCAACGAATTGGAGACTAAGCTTTATGAAAATGTCTTCACCCCTGAGCAAGCAACACCAATCACCAAAGAGGAAATTTTAGCTTGTTTAGAAAAAATAAAGGACTTAGTGGTTGAACGAAGTTATTCCATGTATCTACCAAAACTGGAAAGCTTGATTCATAAAGTCCGGCTGTTTGGTACACATTTCGCGTCTTTAGATATCAGACAGGATAGCCGAATCCATCATCAAGTGTTGCTAGATGTGCATCAATCACTTCAAAAAAAGGATGGGAAAGGGATATTGCCAGCCACTTATTCCAGCCTTAGCCTTCCAGCTCAACTTCAAGCATTGTCCGAACTCGAAGGGAGCCTTGATCCCTTGGATTTTGAAGAGACAATCACCAAGGACACGCTTCAATCCATCTATGCAATCAAGTCTGTGCAACAAACAAACGGACTACCTGCTTGCCACCGATACATCATTAGCAATACCCAATCTGCTCTCCATGTGATGGAATTATTCGCCTTACTTAGGTTATGTGGATGGGATCAGTACTTGGCCCATTTAGATATAGTCCCCTTGTTTGAAACCATTGAAGATTTAGACAATGCGGAAGGGATTATGAAAATGCTCTATGCAGACCCTTTCTATAGGATCCATTTAGCGCAAAGGCAGTTCAAACAAACAATCATGCTTGGTTTTAGTGATGGAACCAAGGATGGAGGATATCTCCAAGCAAATTGGAGCATTTATCAGGCAAAAGAACGTTTGACAGCTATCTCAAGAGAAAATCAAGTGGCTGTTCTATTTTTTGATGGGCGAGGAGGACCTCCTTCTCGAGGCGGAGGAAAAACGCATCAATTTTATGAATCTTTAGGAAATCGAATTGAAAAAGAAGAAATCCAAATAACTATTCAAGGACAGACCATCACCTCTAATTTTGGAACGATTCAATCTGCAGAATTTAATATCGAACAATTAGTAAGTGCAGGTGTCAGCAACGAACTCTTCGCCGATAATCAGCCCCAACTCAGCGATAAAAACCGAGAGACCTTGGATGCTTTGAGTCAACTCAGCTATGCAGCTTACCTAAAACTTAAACACCACCCGCAATTTTTGCCCTACCTGCAAAAATTTAGCCCACTGAATTATTACGGCAAAAGTAATATTGCAAGTAGACCTACGAAAAGAGGGGCGAAAAATGAACTTAGCTTTTCAGATTTGAGAGCAATTCCTTTTGTGGGGAGTTGGAGCCAACTGAAACAAAATGTTCCTGGATTTTTTGGTTTTGGTTCTGCATTGAAGGCCTTCAAGGAAGAAGGGCTCTGGAATGAAGTGGAAGATTTATTCCACAACAATGCCTTCTTTAGATCCCTGGTGGACAATAGTATCATGAGCATGGTTAAATCAAATTTTGACTTGACCAAGTATATTGAAAATGATCCCGGCTTTAGAGATTTCCGTCAAATCATCCAAGAGGAGTTTGACTTGACTCGCCAACTGTATCTAGAACTGACCCAAGCTGCAAGTTTGATGGAAAAGGATCCCTTAGGCAAACAGTCTATCCTACTCAGAGAAAAAATCGTGCTTCCTTTACTTACCATTCAGCACTATGCGCTGAGTAAATTGCAAATCCAGCCTATTGATCCAACACTGAAGGAGTCCTACGATAAATTAGTTACTCGAAGTATGTTTGGGGTGATCAACGCAGCCAGAAACTCGGTTTAAATGGATTTAACGCCCACTTTTCACTTGGTCTAGCAGAAAATTTACGCCCCCAACATTTTGGTTAATTTTCAATAATTCCTGTAGGTTTAGGTGCTAGTGCTAAGAGTTAGAGAAGTGATGGATTTCATGTAATTTTGCCCCATGAGTAAGCAAAGAGAAGAATTAGAGCACCGACTGCGATTACGGAATATCAAGCTTTCCGATTACGAGGATATTCGTGAAATCATGGTGTCTATCTACAAAAACCAAGGTGGAGCCTGGACCAAAGCGGAGCTCAAAAATCAACTCCGCATCTTTCCTGAAGGACAAATTTGTATCGAGGACAATGGGAAGGTCATTGCGGCAGCCCTGAGTATCATCGTAGACTACTACAAGTTTGGGGACAACCACAGCTACCATGAGATTACCGGTTATGGCAAGTTTGATACCCACGATCCGGATGGTGACACCTTGTATGCGACCGATATTTTTGTGCATTCGGACTACCGAGGCATGCGACTGGGACGTCGTCTGTATGATGCCAGAAAAGAACTTTGCGAGAACCTCAACCTTCGTTCCATTATTGCTGGGGGCCGTATTCCAGGCTACTCCAAGTATGCAGATGAGATGACCCCGCGGAAATACATAGACCTGGTGAAGAATCGGGAGATTTTTGACCCAGTACTTTCTTTTCAGTTGGCCAACGAGTTTCACGTCCGAAAGGTAATCACCAAGTACCTTCCTGAAGACACTGATTCTCGTGCCTATGCCACCTTGTTGGAATGGATCAACATCTATTACGAAAAGGATGAGAAGCTGATTGGCAACAAGAAATCCATCGTTCGACTGGGATTGGTGCAGTGGAA
>CANHCD010000185.1 GCA_947458795.1 Cyclobacteriaceae bacterium
ACAAAAGTGGATTTTACAGACAATACCATTTTCCGAAAAGTCAGCCTCAACGAGTTGGCTGGCTTGCAGCATTACAACGAGGCGATCGTGCACTTCAATACTCAAAATTACAAGCAGGCCATTGACTTACTTTCCAAGGCTTACACGTACTATCCATCAGAGCGCATCGAAGGTCTAAAAGAGCTAAGCATCGACCTAGCCTACCATAGCTATGGCGTTGACATCCGGAAATAGGTTCAAATTAGCGCGCTTAGTGATGGTGGTGGTGGCCTTCAGGCCCATGGGCGTGGCCATGCTCTAGTTCTACAGGTAACGCTTCTCGGATAGTTACAATTTTTCCTTCAAACTGCAGATCCAAACCTGCAAGTGGGGAGTTGAAGTCCAAGTGTACGCCCATGTAATCTACCTTGAGCACTTCGCCACGCATTTGGTTGCCCTTATCGTCTTGCATCGGGATGACATTTCCTACCCGCAGAAGGTCTCTATTTTTTTTGCCTTCCTCTTTAAAATTGGCCTTGGGAATAATCACTCGCTTTGCATCGTCGTAATCCCCATAGCCATTTTCAAAGTCAATAAATACCGAAAAAGAATCTCCTACAGATTTGCCCTCCAAGGCCTGCTCCAATGCAGGAAGCAGGTTGTGGTGACCAAATAGAAAATAAAAAGGGTCTTGCTCAGTCACAGTCTCGTACCAGCGCATGCCTGTTTCCCCATCATCAACCGTCAAGGTATAGGAAACAGCGACAACCTTATCATTTGTAGCAATCATCGATAGAACGTTTAAGATTTAGCGAAATAGGTAGGTAACTGAAAGTTGCCCGACAAAATTGGTGCGGTCATAGCCAGGCACAAACCATTTTTCAGGTTTGTTTTCCAAGTACCACTTGTAATTTAAGGTATTCACATATTGGAATTTGCCTGCAACAAGAAGGTTTCCAAACTTCCATTCTGGGGCAAGCGAAAAGACCAAGTCCACGTATTTGTTACGGAAATCCTTCACTTCTTCGTAACGGTAGTAATAAAAGTCATTGTTGTACTCAATGCGCTCTAGCTCTATCCCAATTTTTTTCATGCCTTCAATCCAGGCAATGCCGGCAAAAATTTGGTTACTAGCAGGCCCATTCCCTAATCCAAGCATCTGCCCCCGATGCGTATAGCCATGACGCACATGGTCATGAATGTACCAGGTTCGAAGTTGTCGGATATCTTCTCGGATCGTCTGCCCCGAAAAAGTCATCTCGGAGCTCAGCTCCAAAAAGCGATTCTCTTTTTTCAGATCCATCAAGTGCGAAAAACCAAAGGTAAATGCTCTGCCTGATTCGGGGGTAGTGATAAAATCGATGAAAGGACGGTCGTTGTCACGGGTGCCAAACTCCCCATAAAACTCAAAGCGCCCCTTTGGATCTATCCATCGGAAAAAGCCTGCGCTAAACTGCTGCCGCTTGGATTGGATTGTATCCAGCACCTGTTGGTTCTTTTTTCTTCCATTAAATACCGGAAGCACATCCTCTAGATCGGATACTTCGGAGCGGTACACATTGTTGGTGGAGCCATACCCAAAAAATAGGCCAGGCACCCACTTGGGTTGGTAGGTGAAGATCAGCCCTGAAAGTTGACGCCGCCCATCCTCCTTTTTTGGATAATAAACATCCATCTGCTGAAAGTTATAGTCAGAATGTGGAGGTAGAAAATTGGATGCTTCCAGCCTTCCAGTCATGATTTGCCCTTCAAATGAACCAATAAAAGACTTAATTGGTCGACGTGTATTCATTGTGTAGTGCAAAAAGCCAGGGGCGGAATTCCCCATCAGCAACGAATTTCGTCTTCCCGGTCCCCACCAGAGATTTTCGGTGGATATTCCCAAGGAAATCGCATCCAAATTCAGACGGAAGCTGGATTGTCCTGGAACCAATTTTTGATAGGCGCTCTCCCCAAAGCGCTCAGGAAGGTCAATTCGGTTGAGGTATTCGTAATAGAAAAGGATGGTGGACTGCTGCTCAATAGGAAAGCCGATGAACTCTTTATTTTGAGCTCGAATCAGTTCGGGCTGTACCTGCAAGCTGAATTTCCACCATTCTACAAAAGCTCCCATGCTAAATACCTGTTGCATCCCACGATTTGGAATCATGGCACCATCGTTCGTAGCAAAAGGATAGTTGGAGGTATACTGGCTTTTAACCAAGGCGGGGAGGAATAAAAATTTACCATGCTTCCCAAGACGTTGGTGGTAGCTGGAAGAGTCCAGATCGACCAAGCCCCCATCCAAATCAAAGCCATGCGCAAGACCAAAAGCGGCCGTAGGAATCAAGGGGCGAATCATAAATGAGGACGCCGAATCCACCTTGCCGGTCAACTGCAATCTCCGCAGGTAGTCTTCCAAGGAAGGGGCTCCCACAGCAATACTTTGAGCCTTAGTACTCTGACTGAATGATAGCATTCCAAACAGTCCAATCGCCGCTAGTAGTAGTCGTAGTTGCATCAGGAGTTAGTTTGAATGGCTAAAATGGAAATTTTGGCAATCGACCAAGACTCATCACACTTGGGCCATGAACTATTGCTTTGCTTCAATTCATCCCGCATGAAAAACCGTACGGAGTCCACCTTAGAATGTTCAATGAGCTTCTCTATTCGGTACCGGCTGGTAGAGGTTTGTCCTCCAAGGCACAAGCTTGGCAGGTTGGTTTCTATCGCTCCTGTTTTGGGGATATTCTGCCGGAAAAATTCATTAGGGTAAGACTGGTACAAGCAATAAGAAGATTCACAAGGGCTGTTCGAAAAGGTAGTGCGAACGACATCCATGCTATCGATTCCCATAAACCAGTAATCTGGTCCAGAATAACCGTCATCCCAGTTGCCGTCCCAGCTGTCGTGAATAAAAATCTCAGCAGTCAACTTTAAATAGTTGTGCGCAGGCAAGTCATAAAGCGTAACCGCCACTTCCTCATTGTGGTACCATCCTGCAACGGTATCGTTTCTCCAGACTAATAGACGTCCATTTTCAAAATTAGCCAAGTCCAATTTTGAAAAGTTGTTGTTGTAGATTTGAACTTGGTTTTCAACAGACTCCACACAGGAAACTGTTCCCAAAAGCAGAAAAAAAGCAAAAAGGCGAAGACTAGGCAGCAACTTTCCCATGGAAAAAGGGGTGATTAAAAATATAATTTAACAAAGAAACAAAAAACAAGACACTTCTTCCAATTTAAGCCATACAATGTCATCGCGCGACCCTTTAAAAAGGGTGGTTTTGATTTAAATAGAAAATAAAGAAGGCATACTCCTAGAAATCGTCCCTCCTACTTTTTGAATCAAAAAATAAAGGATAATCCCTTACTTTTACTTGTTCATTCGCTTTTGCTATGCCTCTTTTTACTCTTGTTGCCGGTGCTCGGCCCAACTTTATGAAAATCGCTCCGCTGATTCATGCCTTGCAAAAAAAGGAAGCGGAAGGAGTAAGCGTTCATTTTCGCTTGGTACATACGGGGCAGCATTACGACAAAAACATGTCGGGGGACTTTTTTGAGCAGCTGAATATCCCCGCTCCAAATGCAAACCTCGGAGGAGGGGGAGGCACTCAGGCCGAGCAAACTGCTGCGATTATGGTGGCCTTTGAGCGGGAACTGATGGACCATCATCCAGACCTTGTCCTGGTAGTTGGCGATGTCACCAGTACCTTGGCCTGCTCCATCTCTGCCAAAAAATTACAAATCGATGTCGCGCATGTGGAAGCGGGAATCCGCTCAGGAGACTTGAGCATGCCAGAGGAGATTAACCGCATGGTAACCGACTCGATCACAGATCACTTTTTTACTACTTCAGAAATTGCAAACACCAACTTGCGCACCGCAGGAGTGCCGGAGGACCGGATTCACTTTGTGGGCAACACCATGATCGATACGCTGCTTGCGCAGCAACCACGCTTCACCAAGCCACAAGGAGCCCCTTTTGATCAATTGATCCCTAAAGAATACTTTGTAGTGACCCTGCATCGACCTGCCAATGTGGATAATGAAGAATCCTTACGGGAACTGATGGAAGCTATCTTGAAAGGGACTGCCGGGTTGCCGGTGATTTTTCCAGTACATCCACGCACTGCCAAAAACTTAGAACGTTTGGGAATCTCTGCTCCAAATCTTCACCTGATCAGCCCGCTGGGCTACTTGGAGTTTAACCACCTCGTGCAGCACGCCAAGGGCATCATTACGGACTCGGGAGGAGTAACGGAAGAGGCTTCAGTGATGAATGTGCCTTGCATTACGCTACGAGATAGTACGGAGCGCGCGGAGACAATCCACCTCGGCACCAACGAATTGGTAGGCACCGATCCCAAAAATCTTGGCCCCTACCTCGCAAAAATCTTAAAAGGAAACTGGAAGCAGTATCAGGGGATCCCGCTATGGGATGGGAAGACCTCGGAGCGCATCGTAGAAATCCTCCTCAATCACTACGCTTAATACTAACGAGAAGCCTGCCTACCGCAGGCTTGGAGAATTTTTTATTTAGCGCGCAAAGACGCTAAGGCGCAAAGAAATTAAAGAGGTCCTTGGAACCCTGCCTTCGGTAGGCAGGCTTTATGTGAATTTATTTTTTGGCGTGCAAAGAGGCTAAGGTGCAAAGAAAAACCCTTTGCGCGATAAATTCCTTTTGTTTTCGCCGAGGAGCAAAGAGATAGGTTGAGCCATTCATAGCCTGCCAACCGCAGGCCTAAACAACGTAAACAGGTTTAGAGACTTTGTTTATTTAGCGCGCAAAGACGCAGAGGCGCAAAGAATTAAACACCTTTGTGCCTGCCTTCCGCAGGTAGGTCTTTGCGCCTTTGCGCGATAAATTCCTTTTGTTTTCGCCGAGGAGCAAAGAGATAGGTTGAGCCATTCATAGCCTGCCAACCGCAGGCCTACACACCGAAAGCAGGTTTAGAGACTTTGTTTATTTAGCGCGCAAAGGCGCAAAGAGAAAAACCTTTGCGTCTTGGCGCCTTTGCGCGATTAAATCCCTTTATTCTCGAAGAGACGTAGTACCTCTCCATCAATCTACCCAGCCCCAGGGAGCAGGAGGGGTGTCGATGGGTTTGGTCAGGTCAAATCG
>CANHCD010000186.1 GCA_947458795.1 Cyclobacteriaceae bacterium
CGCTCGTGCATGTTTTGATGGGAGATGGAGAACTTCAAGAGGGACAGGTTTGGGAAGCGGCCATGTATGCTGCACATTACGGGATGGACAATGTGATTGCAACAGTGGATTACAATGGTCAGCAAATCGATGGTCCTACGGTAAAAATAATGGATTTAAAGAACCTCAAAGCCAAATGGGAAGCATTCGGTTGGGAAGTCATCGAAACCAAAGAAGGAAATGACCTTGCAGCTGTAATTGCTGGATTGGAAAAAGCCAAATCCCTCACTGGAAAAGGTAAACCCATCTTGAATCTACTCTACACCGAAATGGGCTATGGCGTCGATTTCATGGTAGGTACACACAAGTGGCACGGTTCCCCGCCAAACGACGAGCAATTGGCCCTTGCCTTGGGTCAATTGGAAGAAACACTTGGCGATTATTAATTATCCATTGCAAAACACAAGAAGATGAGCTTAGACTTAAAATATACCTATACCGAAAAGAAAGACACCCGCTCAGGCTTTGGTGACGGATTTTTGGAAGCAGGAAGAAAAAATCCCAACGTGGTAGGCCTTTGTGCCGATTTGATTGGTTCCCTAAAAATGGGAGACTTCCAGAAAGAATTTCCAGATCGATTTTTCCAAACCGGCATCGCAGAAGCCAATATGATCGGACTAGCTGCAGGAATGGCCTTGGGAGGGAAAATTCCCTTTGCAGGTACCTTCGCTAACTTTGCTACCGGTCGAGTGTACGATCAAATTCGTCAATCCGTAGCCTATTCCGATAAAAACGTAAAAATCTGTGCTTCACACGCTGGATTAACTTTGGGAGAAGATGGGGCTACCCACCAGATCCTAGAGGACTTGGGGATGATGAAGATGCTTCCCCACATGACAGTGATCAATCCTTGCGATTACAACCAAACCAAGGCTGCAACGCTTGCCATCGCCGAATACGAAGGTCCAGTGTACCTCCGCTTTGGACGGCCAAGCTGGCCGATTTTCACTCCTGCCAACCAGAAGTTTGAAATCGGTAAAGCATGGAAAATGATCGATGGAAAAGACGTGACCATCTTTGCTACTGGACACCTAGTTTGGGAAGCAGTAGTGGCTGAGGCCATGCTTCGAGAGGAAGGCATCCATGCCGAAGTGATCAACATCCATACGATCAAGCCATTGGATACCGAAGCGATCTTGGAATCAGTTAAAAAGACTGGTTGCGCTGTATCCGCCGAAGAGCACCAACTCAATGGAGGCTTGGGCGACAGCATTGCTCAAACCTTGATTCGTCACAACCCGGCTCCCTTGGAGTATGTGGGAGTGAACGATAGCTTTGGTGAGTCAGGTACCCCAACTCAACTACTAGAAAAGTATGGCCTCAATGCCGAAAACATTGTTAAGGCTGCCAAAAGAGCACTAGCACGCAAGTAACCTTTGAGGTTTTTTAAACCTCGAAGGTTTCAGTAACCTTTGAGGTTTTTTATTTAACCTCGAAGGATTCCGTAACCTTTAAAGTTTTTTATTTAACCTCGAAGGATTTGAAACTTTAGATGTATTGAATTATTCAATAGTTTAAAACCTTTGAGGTTTTTAAACTATCGATATTTAAATCCTCGAGCATTTGAAAATTTCTATATTTAAACCTTCGAGGTTTTAAATTAAACCTCAAAGGTTTACCCTATGCTTCTAAGACCTACCCTCCTTCTTTTACTTCTCCTCTCCTTTGGCTATTCTGCCAAAGCACAGGCGCCTTCCTTTTGGCTAACCGATCCCAAATCAGGGATCCTATTCCAAAAGCAAGCTGATCCAAATTCTGGTTTAGGACTCCCTACTGCAGAGATCAGCTTGTATCCAGATTCCACCTACCAATCCATGGACGGCTTTGGCTTTACCTTGAGCCAAGGTTCTGCCACCCATTTTTTGGCTATGTCTGATTCGGCACGAAAAGCTGCGCTTCAAGAATTATTTGGGGATGGAGAAAAAGACATCCGCATCTCCTATTTGCGCTTGGCAGTGGCTGCATCGGATTTGAATGCCTTTCCCTTTTCTTACAACGACCTCAAGGACCCTCGAGCAACAGATCCTACACTAAGCCAGTTTAGCCTGAGCTACGAGACCCTGGATGTGCTACCCCGTGTCGCTCAGATCCTAAAAATCAATCCAAAAGTAACCCTGATGGCCTCTCCTTGGTCTCCTCCTACCTGGATGAAGGACAACCGAGATACACGAGGTGGATCCCTTTTGCCGGAGTTTGAGGCCAGCTATGCCCAATATTTGATCAAATACATACAGGAAATGGGCAAGCGGGGATTTACCATCGACGCGCTTACCATTCAAAATGAACCGCTACACCCAGGAAACAATCCCTCCCTACTTATGCTTCCCGAGCAGCAGGCACGATTTATTGGCCAGCATTTGGGACCTGCTTTTCGACAGGCAGGGATCAAAACCAAAATCATTGTCTACGACCACAATGCCGATCGACCAGATTACCCGATTACGGTTTTATCCGATCCAAAGGCCAATCCCTTCATCGATGGCTCTGCTTTTCACCTCTATGGCGGTCAAATCGAAGCCCTTTCAGAGGTGCATCGCGCATTTCCTGACAAGCACCTCTACTTTACCGAACAATGGGTAGGATCTCCCGGTAATATGGAAGGAGACATCGCCTGGCATATCAAAAATCTACTGATTGGAGCCCCTCGGAATTGGGCAAAAACGGTGTTGGAATGGAATATCAGTTCCAATCCAAGCCTAAATCCACATACTGATCGTGGAGGCTGTGATCGCTGCTTAGGAGCCATCACCATCGACGGCGACGCAGTAACCAGAAATCCGGCTTATTACGTCATAGCCCATGCCAGCAAATTAGTGGATCCAGGCTCCTATCGAATTGGTTCCTCAACGGCCGAAGGGCTTTCAAATGTGGCCTTTCTCCGAGCAGATGGCAAACAAGTGCTGATCGTACACAACGACAGCAAGGATAACAAACAGTTTGAAATTCGTTCAGGTAACCAGCATTTCAAGGCTTCCCTTCCAGCTGGAGCCACAGGAACCTGGCTTTGGTAATTAATTGGATTATCCACAGTCAAACTAATAGTTCGAAATTCCTGTAAATCACTGCGGATAATTGTCAACAGCTGAGACAGTCCACAGACCACAGCACATTTATTTGAACTCCAAACCTAAATTTCTTTGGGAACTGCTGATATAACTGTCATTCATGAAAAAGCCCTTCCTAAATTGAATTAGGAAGGGCTTTTGGTTGAAATACTGTATTGTTTACACCTTAGGCACTACCCAACCATTGTTGTATTTGGCCTTCATTAGCTGATTCGCATCCGCATCGGTAAACATATTCTTGGCGGCATCCCAATAAACTTTCTTACCTGTTTTGTAGGCAATATTGCCCATCTGCGCATTGATTGCAGCTACCGAACCGGTTTGAATTCCACACTTCAATAGCTTGGCATCGTTGGCAGTCATGGCCTCCACAAAGTTGACCGCATGCAGATCCAGTGCAGAAGGTCCAGACGGTCTCGTCTGTGGTACTTCCTCGATCTTATTTTTGCGCTGTCCATCCACCATCTCTGTTTCTGGAATCACCTTCCATCCACCTCGATTCACGACAAGCGTGGCATTGTTGCCAATAAACGCGATTCCTTCAGTAGTACCATAGTTTCCTCCATCGATACCAGTAGCATGCTCCCAGAGCATATTGAAGCCCTCGTACTCATATACCGTCTGTAGCGTATCTGGAGTTTCTGAAGCATCATCTGGATAAGCAAATTTACCTCCTGAAGCCATCACGGATTTAGGAGCAGATACTCCCATTGCAAAAAGTGCAATATCAATCTCGTGTACACCCCAGTCGGTCATCAAACCACCTGCATAATCCCAGAACCAGCGAAAACTGAAATGGAAGCGGTTGGCATTGAAGTCCCGCTTTGGAGCAGGTCCAAGCCACATGTTGTAATCCACTCCAGCAGGTACTGCACTATTTGCAACAACTGGTACTGGCTTCATCCAGCCTTGATAGGCCCAGCATTTCACCAAACGAATTTGGCCAAGCTTGCCCGACTTCACATATTGAATGGCTTGGTCGTACTGTGAACCAGAGCGCTGCCACTGTCCTACCTGAACAATCTTGCCGTAGCGCTCTTGCGCTTTCACCATGATTTGGCATTCTTCGATGGTGTTGGCAATTGGCTTTTCAACATACACGTGCTTGCCTGCAGAAACAGCATCTACCATGTTGAGGCAGTGCCAATGGTCTGGAGTACCAATGATTACCACATCAATATCCTTGTTTTCAAGCATTTTACGGTAGTCCTTGTATTGGGTAGGTCGCTTTCCTCGAAGTTTGAATACATCTTCGGTACGCTGGTCTAGTACGCTTTGATCTACATCACAAAGTGCCACACAGTTTACCTGTGGGATTTTTAGGTGCGCACTCATGTTGGACCAGCCCATCCCCTTACAGCCGATTAGGCCGTAGTTGATTTGGTCATTGGGTCCGATGCTGCGGGTAAAAGTACCAAAGTCAGCAGCAGTCATTATGGAGGGCATCGATAGGCCCGCTCCGAGGAGCATGGTGTTTTGAATAAATTTTCTTCTTGAAGTCATTTTTTTAGCAAAAGAATTGATGGATAAATTAAGGGTGAAATACGATCTACGAAATACGAAAAGGTGAGGTGAGGCCTCCATTTAAATCAAACTCCGATTTTTCTGAATTAATTAGAGAGTATCCATAAAAGGGTTCACTCTAATTAAGATTTCGTAAATCGTAAATCGTCTACCTGCCGGAGGCAGGTATTTCGTAAATCACAAAGGTCTTACCCAAATATTTCGGAAGCGAACTGGGTTGCCATGATCCTGAAGTTTGATTGGCAAGGCATCCGCATGTGCTTTGTAATTCGGGATTCCAATGTATTCGGTAGGGCCTTTGAGGATCACGTTATTTTGCACCAAGACTCCATTGATTAACACCGTTACGGTAGCAGGTGAGGTAAGTATGCCATTCTTATCAAAACGAGGCGCCTTGAAAATGATGTCGTAGTAATTCCAGTCGCC
>CANHCD010000187.1 GCA_947458795.1 Cyclobacteriaceae bacterium
AAAATAATTGGGAATTCCATGTACCCCTGATAGACTTTAGGACTTGGCACATTTGTCGCAGGTAGCCCCTCCCTTTGGTTTTTGGAAAAATTTCCGGAGTAGGTAGTAGCTAGCCCCAAGCACGGCAAGGATGACGAGTAGTTGCTGCCACATGTTAGGAGAAAATTTGGAAGGTGATCCAGGCCATGAGGTAAGCCAAAGCACTCATGTAGACCGTTTGAATAATTGGCCATTTCCAGCCTTTGGTTTCTCTTTTGACCACGGCCAAGGTACTCATGCATTGCATGGCAAAGACATAAAAGACAAGCAAGGAGTAGGAGGTGGCAGGAGTGAATGTTTTCTCGCCAGTGCTAGCATTCACCTGAGAAGCGAGTTTCTCCCGAATAGTCAGGTCGTCTTCAAGATCCCCTCCAATGCTGTAGATCGTGGCAATCGTCGAGATAAACACCTCACGTGCCGCAAAGGAAGTAATGAGTGCAATGCCTATTTTCCAATCGTAGCCTAGGGGTTGGATTACCGGTTCAATGGCCCTACCCATGATCCCTATAAACGAATTTTCCAATAATTTGGAGCTGGTTTCTGCTTCAATCAATGCCGCCTGCTCAGGAGTAGATGCCTGTTCCTGCTGGGCAATTCCCTGCTGCCGAATCTCATCCATCGTAGCGGGAGGCCCATAGGATGCCAATACCCAAAGCACAATAGATATCGCTAAAATCACCTTTCCAGCTTCAAAAACGAAAGTTTTGGACTTCTCTACCATGGTGATGCCCACATCTTTCCAACGAGGGATTCGGTAGGAAGGGAGTTCTGTCATCAAGAAACTCTTCTCATCCGTTTTGAGTATCACTTTGAGTAAAAATGCTGTTCCCAATACTCCCAGCACACCCAATACATACAGACTGAGTAGCGCTAGGGCTTGAAGGTTGATAAAGCCAAATACTTGTTGATTCGGAACGCTTAGGCCAATTAAAATAATGTATACCGGTAATCTGGCTGAGCAGCTCATCAAGGGTGTTACCAAGATGGTAATCATTTTCTCCTTCCAATTGGAGATGTTTCGAGCGGCCATGACGCCTGGGATCGCGCAGGCTACCCCCGATACCAAAGGCACGATACTTTTGCCATGAAGTCCGAATGGACGCATCCAGCGATCTAGCAAGAAAACCACCCGTGACATGTAGCCTGTATCTTCCAAAATGGCTAGGAAGCCAAACAGCATTGCGATTTGTGGAATGAAAATGACTACTCCGCCAATTCCTGGGACAACACCTTCGGCAAGTAAGCGAGTGAGTGGCCCATCCGGAAAAGTGGATAAAACTGCTCCGCTGACATCGGTAAAGAAACCATCAATCCAGTCCATGGGGTAGGATGCCCAAGAAAAGAGCGTTTGGAAAATTAGCAGAAGGACTCCAACAAAAATGACATAGCCCCAGAAAGGATGCAACACCACTTTGTCGAAGGTAGACTTTGCTTTAGGTGCAGATTTTTTGGTTAAGGCTTTGGTTACTAATTCGGTAATCTTCTTGTACCGGATCTTGGTTTCCTCGAGTTGCGCTTCTTCTATATTGAACTCACTTTCCGCTAAGACTTGAGCCAGCCAATTTCGTTTCGCCTCAGAGATGGACTTGTCCTTTGCCCCAAATCGGATCATTTGATAGGCCTGGTAATGATTTTCAAGGTCAAACTTCTCCTTCACTTGGTCCAGCAAAGTAGCAGGCACAACCTCTAGGATGTCGACAAACTGTGGTGCTTTTGAAAAATTCCGTTGCTGAATAAGCTCCTTGATTTGCTCCAGACCTTTTTGATTTCGAGCATCCGTTTGCAGGATGGGGACCCCCAGGCGCTTAAAGAGTTCGTAACTCCGAATCTCAATATTTTTAGCTGCTGCCAAGTCCGACATATTTAGCAAGATGGTCAGGTTGATGCCCAAATCAATCAATTGAGTTGCTAGAAAAAGCCCTCTGGATAGCTGGGTAGAATCAATCACGAGCAATACATAATCCGGTCTTTTTTCAAGTTCTGGATTATTGAGCACGCGGTGTGCAATGATCTCGTCTTCGGAATTGGGAAATAGGCTGTAGGTGCCTGGAAGATCTAGGATTTCAAAATTTTCACCTTGAATTTGTACTGTCCCGGTCTTTTTATCTACCGTTACCCCTGGATAATTACCGATTTTCTGGTTGAGGCCTGTGAGGTAATTGAAAATGGTGGACTTGCCCACATTGGGGTTTCCAATGATGGCAATTCTGGGTGGAGAATGAACTTCAGAAAGGTCTTTTGCAGCCATGGTCAGGAGAGCAATTCGATTCGAATCAATGCTGCTTCATTTTTACGCAGTGCTAGGAGCGTTTCCTCCAACTGAAAAGCCAAAGGGCCTCCCAAAGGTGCTCTGTGCTGTAGTGTCAATTGTTTTCCTGGAAGAAAGCCCAACTCCATTAAATTGATTTTTAGTGGGGAGGAACTGATTTCCAAGATTTTACCAGATTGATTGAGCGTGAGTTGGTCCGCAGTCATGAATGTATCCTAACCTTTGTCCAAAAGTATGGGTATTTGGAATGAATCTAAAGAAAAATAAGGAAGAAATTTTACGTGATTATCCGCAAACATGCTAGTTGCTGATCACGCCTATTTAAACTGCGGATAATCGTTCGCAGACCACATTCCACAGTTCACCTAATTGAACTAAAACCCTTATTTTCTTCGGTTAGCTGTAAAAATGCAGATATTCAGAAAATTTTAAACCGGTTGCCTGATGTTGAGCCTGAACATCGAGCAGTTGATGGAGGCTTTAAAAAGTTCCTTTGACCGATACTTGGAAATTTCGTCCTGGACTTACGATTCCAGAACTGTAACCACGGTACTGTAGATCCATTAAGTTTTCGACTCCTGCATTGATTTGGAGGAATGATGAGATTGGAATCCGCGCAGCTAGGTTGAAAATCATCCAGGAAGGAGAGTAAGGCTTGCCATTTGCATCAGTGGCGTAGATCGCAGGTTTACCGATTTCTTCCAGAGGCATTTTTTCAAAAGGCATGGCGGCACTGTACTGTGAGCTCAATTCTAGAGTCATTTTTTTACCTTGAAATCGAAGTTTAGTTGCTCCAAAGTTGGGAGCTGCATGCCTGGATGGGTTTGTGATCGTGTTATCTAATTCTTCAACCCCTTTTTGCCAGTTGTAATTGGAGCTGAACAGGAGCTTGCGACTCAAGGCCAACTCAATTCCCGCTTGAATTCCTTTTACTTCGGCAAAAGCTGCATTTTGGATGGAGAAGAGCTTGCTCATTTGTCCACTGTAAAGCAATTCTGTTTGACCATTAAAAGTGGTGGGTCTCCGAACCATCGCTTGATCTAGCCTAGTGTAATATCCCGTCACATCCAATTTGATTGTTCCTAGGAGTACCTTGTTCAGGTTTAACTCCGCATTGTATGCATATTCAGGCTGTAATTGTGGATTAGGAACCATTAGACTTCCTGGCTGGGAATCAAAAATTTTTCCCATGTCGTCCACATTCGGTGCTCGGAATCCTGTAGATACTTGTGGAGAGATGCTGAAGCTCGGATTCACTTGATATACAAAACCTAAATTTCCTGTAATCGAATGGTAGTTATCCTTGAACTGGACTACAGGAAGGGGATAGAATTTCAGATTGTTGGAAAAGTCTGCCTCAATGCCATTGATGTTGTAGCGCAGGGCTGATTGCATCTTCCACTTGGTGCTGAGTGGAGCTACATAATTGGCATAAACCGCCCATGAAGTCCAGGTGGAATTGGGATATCGTGCGGAAGCAGGCGCCACCTGTTGATTTGAAATGTTTATAGATTTCCCATTAGACTCCACTTGATTGATTACTGCTTCAAATCCATAGTTGAAGAAGTGCGATTTGAATAAGGTTTTGATAAAGTCAGCATTTAGCGAAGATGCCTGAACCTTTTCAACCCGTTCAAATTGAGTTGAATTGCCTACGCGCCGGTCGATTCGACTTTCTTCGAAGAACTGAGAAGCGGCTGTGATTTTTGCTTGGTCGTAGATCTTTGTTGATTTTGTGGTCTTCCAGTTGAGCTGCTGCATCATCCAGCGTTGTGGGCCATAATCCCACCGGGCAAATCGTAACTTACCGTTACTTTTTTCAATCAGGCGATCGTAACGAGGAACATCACCGGTAGATGAATAATGAAATCCATAGTCGATTGTCGAATTTTCGGAAGCTTTGAAACTGATTTTCTGCATCAGATTTACTTGCTTGTAGCCAGAGCCTATCTGTATTCTTGGGTTGGGATTGGTGATTTCTTGGTCAGTTCCATTGATTCGTTCCACATAGGAGGAACGGAGATAAGAGGCTTGCCCCTTATTTTTTCCCATTTTCAAATCCCCAAAGTCAAAGTAGGAGGCACTTGTGACGAATGCCCATTTCCCTTTGCCATAAGTAAAGTCTGCATGAAACGTTTCCTCCGAATAGGCTGAGGAAAACCGGCTAACCACATTTCCTTTGAGTTGCTTATTTTCATGGTCAGGCCGGAGGGTTTCAAAGACCATCACCCCACCAATGGCATCCGAGCCATACATCACTGCTCCTGGTCCAAAAAGAACCTCAGTATTTTGAAGCGAAAATGGGTCGATTGAAATCACCTGTTGGAGGTTGCCACTTCTAAAAATTGCCGTATTCATCCGCACCCCATCGATGGAGTAGAGGAGTCGATTGGCTGAAAATCCACGGATCATCGGGCTTCCGCCTCCTAGTTGACTTTTTTGAACAAATACCTCTCCAGAAGACCCCAACCAATCTGCAGTGGTGACAGGATTGCGCAAGTCAAGCCATTCTGAGTCTAGTTGCCGCACTTTTCCTGAAATGTCGGCTTCGTTTTGATTCCATCTTGATGCGGAAATCACCGTGGTGGCAAGGGTAAGGGAACTGGATTCTAGGTAAATCAAGTAGTTCTCTGCCTCAAGTTCATCCCAAGAGAGTGTTTTACTTTTGTATCCTAGTCGAGAAAAGGTAAGCGGGTTTTTCGCTTGAAACACAGCAATACTGGAGGTTCCCATTTCTGT
>CANHCD010000188.1 GCA_947458795.1 Cyclobacteriaceae bacterium
CGCAATTAAAAAAGATATTCAAAAAAAATACCTTGGTTTGTAGTCTCGCAACGAATCACAAATGAATAGCAAAGTCACTGAAAATCAATTCTTTTCAAATTCAATAATTTCTTGGTACCGAGAAAATCCTCGGAATTTACCTTGGCGCGAAACCCAAGATCCCTATAAAATTTGGCTCTCGGAAATCATTCTTCAGCAAACCCGCGTGGCACAGGGCCTGCCCTATTACGAAGCATTTTCGAAAGCTTATCCTACGGTGCAAGCGCTAGCAGAAGCACCAGAAGAGGAAGTACTCCGTCTCTGGCAAGGATTGGGCTACTACAGCAGAGCCCGCAACCTCCACGGCTGCGCAAAGTATATTTGGAGCGAACTAAGAGGTGTTTTTCCTAATCGTTACGCTACCCTCATCCAATTGAAAGGCGTTGGCAGCTACACCGCAGCAGCAATCGCGAGCTTCGCCTTTGGGGAAGTTCAAGCAGTCGTAGACGGCAATGTATTCCGGGTGCTCGCGCGTTACTTTGGAATTGCCACAGACATTGCTAGTGGCAAAGGCAAAAAAGAATTCGAAGCACTCGCCAACCAGCTGATACCTGAAAACTCCCCTGGTGAATTCAACCAGGCCATGATGGATTTTGGCTCGCGCTGCTGCGTCCCCAAAAACCCATCCTGTGGAGAATGCCCCCTTTCCAGCTCCTGCTTTGCATTTCAAAAAGGACTCGTAAGCTCATTGCCCTTTAAAATCAATAAAACTAAGGTCAAGGAACGTGTCCTCAACTACCTGGTGATTCGTTGTGGAGGTCAGGTAGTTTGGAATAAAAGAGCTGCGGGTGATATTTGGACAGGATTGTATGATTTTCCCCTTCTCGAACAAGAATCCTTTCCTTGGCAAGAAAATCTGGGCCAAGAAGCAGTCCTATTTCCTAAAAAATACCGACATCTTCTGTCGCATCAACGGATACTTGGAAGCTTTTGGGAGATTGAACTTTCACCAAATAAACGCGCTGAATTGGCGAAATGGTGCCAAAAAAAGGGATTTGACTTGGTGGAGCACGAGCAAATTGACGCTTTACCCAAGCCCAAATTGATCGTTCGCTATTTGACTGATCGAGAGATTTGATTACTTTCAATCTTCTAAACTTTTTAACCACTAAAAACAAAATGTTATGGCAGGAGTAAACAAGGTCATTTTATTGGGACATCTAGGATCTGACCCAGAAGTGAAATATTTGGAGGGAGACAAGGTAGTAGCCAACCTAAGCCTAGCTACCTCGGAGGCTTACCAAGATCGAAATGGCAACCGTGTAGAGCAGACCGAGTGGCACGACTTGGAGCTTTGGGATCAGCAAGCAAAAATCGCTGAGAAATACCTGAAAAAGGGTTCTCAAATCTATGTGGAAGGCAAAATCAAGTCTGACAAATGGACGGATGAGCAAGGTCAAAACCGAAAGAAGATGAAAATCAGAGTGTTGAGCTTTACCATGGTAGGCGGCAAGCCAGAAGGAATGGCGACCACTACTCCTGCTCCGGCTGCTGGAATGGCCGCAATGCCAAGTTCATCTCCTGCACCTAGCGCACCCATGGTATCCCTAGATGAGGGAGACGATGACTTGCCCTTTTAATTGAAATACAAATCCCCTGTTCCCTTAATTCAGGGGATTTGTATAACTTTGACTCCTTATTGAACTAAACACATGGATGACCCCTACCCGAGTTACTTACTGATAGCCCAGGTTTCTTCGTTTTCATTCTCTTATTTTTTGTTTAATGGGCTCGCGCTCCTCATCCTACTCGTAGGATCTGCACTGGTATCTGGTTCTGAAGTAGCTTTTTTTTCGTTGAGTAAAGACGAGCTAACCGATCTGAACCAAAAACATCCCGAAAAAGGGAGAGTGATCACCAGCTTATTGGCAACCCCAAAAATCTTACTGAGCACCGTTCTTATTCTAAATAACCTAATCAATATCGGCATCGTCACCTTGACGACCTTTGTTACTTGGACCCTTTTTGGAACAAACGCTACCGGTATACTTGTCCTTTTAATTCAAACCGTAGGTGTAACCTTCGCCATCGTGTTTTTTGGGGAGATTGTACCGAAAGTGTACGCCAACCAAGCCAACACCCGTTTTGCATTGGCACTTGCAAGGCCAATCACTTTTTTCACGCACCTTCTAAAGCCTTTTTCAGCATTTCTAATCGGATTCAGTAACCTCATAGAAAAGCGTATTCAACAAAAAGGATATTCACTATCCGTGGATGAGCTGAATCAAGCATTGGAACTGACAACGGAAGACACCCCTGAAGAAGAAAAAGAAATTCTTCGTGGCATCGTGAATTTTGGTACGCTAAACGTCCGCCAGGTCATGAAAAGCCGCATGGAAATCTCCGCCATAGATGTTGAAATTGATTTCCATGAGCTGATGGATAAAGTCAACAAAAGCGGCTACTCTAGAATCCCAGTGTATGAAGAGACGATTGACCGTATTCTAGGAATTCTTTACATCAAAGACTTACTCCCACACATCGAAAAAGATGAAACCTTCGAGTGGAAATCTTTGATTCGAAAGAGTTTCTTCGTTCCTGAAAATAAAAAAGCAGACTCCCTCCTCAAAGATTTTCAAAAAATGAGAGTGCACATGGCCATCGTCGTAGATGAATATGGCGGCACCTCCGGCTTGGTCACTCTAGAAGACTTAATTGAAGAGATTATTGGAGAAATCAACGATGAATTTGACGATACGGACACCCTATTTTTTCAAGAGATCGATGTGGACACCTTTATCTTCGAAGGGAAGGTTTCACTCAATGATTTTTGCAAAAAACTCGATTTAGATACCCAAGTCTTTGATGAAGTAAAGGGCGAAAGCGAGTCTCTTGGCGGCTTGCTCCTTGAGCTGAACTCAAAAATGCCGAAAAACGGAGCAAAAATCCGCTTCAAAGATTTTGAATTTACCATTTTAGCGGTGGACACTCGAAAAATAAAAAAAGTAAAAGTCTACCTAAACGGAGGAGAAAAAGACAGTACATCTCCATTTACAGACTAAATTTTTTATTTGGTTAATTCCCACTATTACCGCTTATTTATTGGGAGTATTGCAGTACAGAAAAAGGAATTCTCCTATTTTTTCCAGTACTACAAAATAATTCTCTTCCGAAGTCAAAAAACTACAATTGAGTTTAAAATCCGCCTTATTTCTAAAACAAGGCGGATTCTTTTTTTGTAAAGCCTAATTATCTACCCCTATTATTTACCTTATTTTTAATAAAAAAGATTTTTTTAAATCATTTTAGCATGTTTATGGGTTTTAAATTATGCTTATTTTAAAAAAATCAGTAATTTTTACGTTTCAAACCTATTAAACTTATAAAAATGGAGCAAGGGTTATATCGGCAGGAGTTTGAGCACGATTCCTGCGGTATCGGAGCAATAGTAGACCTCACTAATGAACCTTCACACGAAACCATTAGTGGGGCTTTGTATATGCTCAGCAACATGGAACATCGTGGAGGGCGAGGAGCTGACCCCAAAACAGGTGATGGAGCAGGAATTTCCATCCAAATCCCACACCAATTTCTTCAAGAAGTAACTGCACGCACCGAGATCCAGTTGCCAGCGCCTGGAGAATTTGGTTTAGGGATGACTTTTTTCCCAAACAACAAGCAGCTCTACACCAAAGCAAAGGCCTTGCTCAATGAGTTGATTGAAGAATTGGGCTTTGTACTGATTGGCTATCGAAAGGTCCCTATTGATGAAACCATCCCCGGTTCAAGTGCATTAGAAGTAATGCCGATTATTGAACAGGTATTTGTTCGCCACAAGGATGGCCTCCAAGGCCTTGATCTAGAGCGGAAGCTCTACGTCCTTCGAAATTATGCTAGCTCCAAAATCAACGCAGAGATCCCTGGAGTCAACCAAGCTTTTTATTTTGCAAGCTTCAGCTCCTTAACGGTGGTCTACAAAGGTCAGCTGCGAACCGACCAGGTATTGCCGTTTTTTAAAGACCTACAAAACCCTGGCATTGCCTCTGCCTTTGCCATCGTTCACTCCAGATTTAGCACCAATACCTTCCCCAATTGGAGGCTAGCACAGCCCTTTCGATACCTTTCCCATAACGGAGAAATCAATACCATTCGTGGCAATTTGAACAAAATGAAGTCCAAAGAGGCCTTGATGAAGTCGACTCTGTTTAGCCCGGAAGAGCTGGCAATGCTGATGCCAATCACCAACAAGCTCAATTCCGACTCAGCCAATTTGGACGCCATGGTGGAACTACTCACCCTCAGTGGGCGGAGCCTGCCGCATGCGATGATGATGCTCGTGCCGGAAGCTTGGCAGGACAACGAGGTCATGGACAAGGAGCGAGCTGCATTCTATAAATTTCACGCCTCCTTGGTTGAACCCTGGGATGGTCCTGCCGCCCTATTATTTACCGATGGCAAATCGGTAGGGGCCACACTCGATCGAAATGGACTTCGGCCGCTTCGCTATTTCATCACAAAAGACCAGCGCCTAATCCTCTCTTCTGAGGCTGGAGCGCTACCTATCCGGGAAGCAACGATCACCCAAAAAGGAAGAATTAGCCCTGGACGCATGCTTTGGGCAGACTTAGAAAAAGGAAAGGTCCTGCTCGACGATGAAGTCAAAGGGGAGATTTGCAGAAGGCAACCTTACGAACAATGGGTAAATGAGCAGCGAACCAAACTCAGGCTTGTTCCCGAGCCCGAAGAACTTAGCTATGCCTACCAGACAGCGGAGATTCATCAACGCCAAACAATTTTCGGCTACACTTCTGAAGAGCTAAAAGTGATTTTGGCCCCACTTGGAAATGAGGGTCAAGAAGCCGTAGGATCGATGGGAGCAGACACCCCATTGGCAGTACTTTCCAAACAAAGCCAGCACATTTCGAATTACTTCAAACAGCTTTTTGCCCAGGTGAGCAATCCGCCTATCGACCCCATTCGAGAACGTCTGGTCATGTCCCTTTTCACTCGAATTGGGGAAGGCCACAATATTTTGGAAGAAAGCCC
>CANHCD010000189.1 GCA_947458795.1 Cyclobacteriaceae bacterium
ATCGATCGGATGATTCGGGCGATTGATGATTACCGGATTACTGGTATTCAGACCACACTGGATTTCTGCCGATTTGCACTGGAGCATCCGGCTTTCCGCTCGGGCAATTTTGACACCAAGTTTGTGGAGTATTACTTCAGACCTGAGCTGTTGGAACCCCAATTTACTGCCGAGGAAAAAACGCTGCTTGCGGCTCTTGCAGTGGAATTTTTCGAGAAAGAAGATCAGCGAGCAAACCCTAGAACTCCACTAGAGGCAAATTTGTCCACCAACTGGACCAATCGCTTAATCTGATGGCTGAACTTTTACCGCTTAAGGCATGGCGATATGCGGATGAGCTAGGAGAACAACTCGAAAAACTTACGGCTCCCCTTTTTGATGTAGTGACTTCCAAACAGCGGGATTTGTTGTATCAAAACCCGTTGAATAGCATTCATCTGTCTGTTCCACAGGGCGAAAATGGGCATCTAGCTGCGCAGAAATTACTTGCACAATGGAAGTCTCAAGGGATTTTAGTACAGGATGATGTGCCAGGAATCTATGTGTATTACCAGTATTTCCGTCTTCCTGGAGAAAAAGAGGAGCGCTGCAGAAAAGGGTTCATTGCACAGATCAAAGCTTCTCCTTGGGAGGAAAATGAAATCTTGAGACACGAGAACACCATTGTCTCTGCTGTGCATGATCGAGTGGATTTACTTCGAGCCACCCAGATCCAAGTGAGTCCCACGCATGGATTGTATGAAGATTTTGCTCAGGAACTGGAACCTTGGATGGATAAGGCCATGGAGCAGCCTTTGTATGAGTTGGAAGACTACCAAGGAGTTCGCGAGGTGCTCGCCCGAATTACAGATTCCACAATCATTGCCCAATTCTTAAAGACCTTATCCGATAAAAAAGTAATCTTGGCTGATGGGCATCATCGACTTGAAGCAGCCATTGAATACCGGAAGGAGCAGGAAGCCATTCAGGTTTCATCTCCTTGGAAGGCTTCAGATTACCATTTGATGTATTTGACCAATGTCATCGGAAATCACTTGGAAATTCTTCCGACGCACCGCCTTTACTATGGTGAAATCCCTGATAAAGATTCCTTTTTTAAGGAGATCGAAGAATGGTTTGAGATCAGGCCATTGGGGGATTCGGCCGAACTTTCAAACTATTCCTTTCAGCGAAAGCATTCGTTTGGCTTGGTATGGGAAAATTCCGCATTTGTGATCAAATTTCGTCAAGAGAGATTTGATCAAGTGGCGCCTTCTTCTCCAGAGGTAGTACGCCAATTGGATTTAGTGCTTTTGCATGATGTTGTTTTTGATAAACTTTTGGGGCTATCCCCAGAAGAACAACGAACTACACTGGCCTTGGCTTTTGAGCGAAATTTTTCGCGATGTGTGCAAGAAGTGCAATCTGGAAATGCAAAGTTTGCGATAATCACTCGAGAGATTGCCTTGAGCCAAGTCATTGAAGTTTGTGATTCAGGGCAGGTTATGCCTCAAAAATCCACTTATTTCTATCCCAAAGCTTTGGGAGGAATGTTATTTGCTACCGTTAATCAAGAAGAATTCGATTATGACTACGCCCAGTACTTTAGCTAATCTAACCACAAAGAAGCTTATTTTAGGATCTAACTCCCCAAGACGACAGGAGTTGCTTCGGGGTTTAGGACTGGAGTTTGAGGTTCGAGTGCATCCCATAGCAGAAGACCTACCTGCCGATCTTCCAGCACAGTATGCAGCAGCTTACCTATCCAAATTGAAGGCAGATGCATTTCCTGGCCCACTTGAAGCAAATGAGATCCTGATCACTGCCGATACTGTGGTAATTGATCGTGGAAAGGTGCTTGGAAAGCCTGCCAATGAACTTGAAGCATTTGAAATGCTCAAAAGCCTATCCGGGACTACGCATACCGTCATGACCGCGGTAACGCTAAAAGATCAAAAAACCTCAGTCACTTTGGAGGATGAAACAGCCGTTACTTTTCGGTTTTTGGATGAGGAAGAGATTAGGTATTACCTGAAGCAGTACCAACCCTACGATAAGGCTGGTTCCTATGGCATTCAAGAGTGGATTGGATTTGTGGGGGTTAGTAGCATCACAGGCTCTTACTTTACAGTGATGGGTTTTCCTTTGCACCTAGTCTATCAGCAACTTAAAAAGTGGTAAGCGCTTCTCCGTTTTGGGATTCCCGAGATAAAAATTAGGCAAAAACCTTTTTTTACAATTAGCCCAGAAGTTCACGGCCCACCACAGGAACGATTAGAGCATGGTTTACGGCGGCTGGATTAGCTTGAAGCCAGTCCAGGGGTTCCAGTAAGCTATCATCTGCTAGGTCGAAGGTGCCAAAATGCATCGGTACGAATTTTTTACCAGCCATTTCCCGAAAGGCCTTTGCCGCATCGCTTGGGCTGGTGTGTGAGGGATGCATAAACCATTCCGGTTTGAATGCGCCAACTCCCATCAATGCGTAATCGGGTGCACCCAAGGTCTCAGCAATTTGCTTGAAATGGGGACCATCCCCAGAATCTCCCATAAAATAGATCGACCGCTCCTGACTTTTTAGGTAAAATCCACCCCATAAGCGTTGATTGGTATCAAACAGCCCTCGCTTGGACCAATGCCTGGTCGGAACAAAGGTGATGCTGAGGGATTGGCTTAGGTCATAGGATTGGTACCAGCCGGCTTCTTGGATGGTGTTTTTTGGGAGCCAAGGTTGGACTAAGGACCCCATGTTGAGTCCTGTCAGAATTTTGGCTGTTGGTACCAATTGCCCAAGAAGGGTCAAGGTGGCTTCGTCACAGTGATCGCGGTGATCGTGAGAGAGAAGAATGTAATCGATGTCTCGGAGTTGTGCGGGGTCGAAAGGTAAGGTGCTATATCTTTTTAAGGCCCAGTTTTCGAGCCAAACGGGATCGATTAGGATAGTAATACCCGCCATGCGGATAAGGTAGCTGGCGTGCCCCAGCCAGATGAGGCTGTCTTTGGAGGAAGAACTGAGTAGGGGAATTGGCTCTACGGCAAGTCTTCGCAGATCCGATTTCTTGGCTGCTGCCTGAGGGTTGGTTTCAAGCTTCCATTTCAATACGGAGTAGAGACTGGCTTCAAAAGGATGGTGCAGATTTTGAAAAGTGCCGTCACTTCGCTGCGGAGTGCCTTTCCAGTCGGCGGGGGTTTTGTCGTAGGGGAGTTTGGGATTGTCTACGTGACGGACCGTCATCTCTTGTTCTGGAATAAGGTGATAGAGCAAGGCTGAAGCTGGTACAATGCCTGCCAAACCGCTGAGAAAAGTCCTTCTTTTCATGAGGAGTGTTTGGGTATCCAACCAGACACTGTGCAGAATGTTTAGAAAAAAGAAGGCGGGATGTCCCGCCTTCTTTTTTTACTTCTTTACTCGTTTGCCTTCTATAGCGAAGGAATCCATCAGGGTTCCGCTGACATTTTCCTCCCCTTCAGGTTTAAGGTTTAGGTAGAGGTCCATGCCCTCAGCAAAGAAGTAAAGAGTAATGCTATCCTCTGCTTCAGTAATTTGGGTCATTGGGGTGCTGGTGCTGTTTGCAGCATCTACAAATTTTCCAACCAACTTACCGTCTTCTCCACGCTCTAGTGTAAGCACGACAGAGATAGTTCCCATTGGGGTGTCTTTAATAGTTACTTCCCATTCGCCTACAAAGTAGTCCGTAGTTTGAGCTTGGGTGGTAAAGGAAATTAAGAAAAGTGCAAATCCGCACAGAACGGTGGTAATTAGTTTCATGGTTATTTTGTTTAAGGAATTGATTTGGAAAGAAATATAGAAAAAGGATTTGAATTTTTTGAAGGGGGCTGTCGTTTTCGGTTTTTTTAAGGAATTCTAGTAAAGATTTACCTCTAGTTTAGAACTGGGTTAAACTCTTGGTGGCAGCAACTTGTATAGAACTGGAGTTACGATTCTGGATAGGATAGTAGAACTGATTAACCCACCAATGAGCACAATCGCAAGAGGAGAGATGAGCGGATTGGTGCTCAAGGCCACAGGGATCAAGCCACCAATTGCAGTGATGGTAGTCAATACGATGGGCAGGAAGCGAATTTCTCCTGATTTTTGGATGGCTGTATCGAGATCTACTCCTTCTTTTCGCAATTGATTGGTAAAATCCACCAATAGGATGGAGGTCTTCACTTCAATGCCTGCCAAGGCAATGAGTCCAATGATGGCCACAAAGGAAAGAGAGTTGCCCGTAATCCAGAGTGCAATCAAGGCGCCCACCATTCCCAAAGGAATCACAGAGAGCACAATGATCGTACTTTTGAAGGTGCGGAAAAGCAAAATCAATACCGCAATGAAAAGGAACACAGTGATGATGATGATGGTATTGAAGCCTGCAAAAGATTCTTGTTTGGTTTCGTATTCACCCCCCAATGTCAAGCGATAGCCCTCGGGCAAGGGAATTTGATCTAGTTTGGTCATTGCTTCGCCAAGCACTCGATCAGTGAGGGAATTGGCATCTACAAAGGAGGATACGGATACAGACCTATTTTTATTGTAATGGTCTATAGTCAAAGTGCTACTTTCAAATTGGAGATCTGCAATTTGGGAAAGTGGAATGCCCTTTCCTTGATTGTTGTAGATGTATATGGGTTCGAAGGTTTCTAAGGTCGCTCGGTCCTCTTTTGGAGTAGTGAGTAAAATGGAGCGCTCATTGCCCTGTGGATCTGTAAATGAACCCAAGTTCAATCCGGCAAGAGCAAGTCGGACGGTTTGGTCGATATCTGCAGTAGCAATACCCAATTGTCGGGCCTTATCTTTTTGAATGGCTACACGGATATCGGTCTTTAAGTTGGCTACAGGGTTATTGACATAGATGGTGCCAGGAGTTTGCTTGAGTAGTTGCTCTACTTTTCCAGCCAAACTTCGAAGCGTATCCAAATTTTCCCCTACGAGTCTGATTTCGATGGGCGCAGTAACTGGTGGTCCCTGTTCAAAGTTTTTAACTTCTACTTTTGCACCGACCACCTTTGCAAAACTCG
>CANHCD010000190.1 GCA_947458795.1 Cyclobacteriaceae bacterium
AGCTTCAGCCTTTCCTTCTCCAGTTGGGCCTTTACCAATTCTTCCTTGAACAGTAGAAATGATTCAGGAGGTGTCTTCATAAACACAATGCTTTCTTCTCGGGACCATACCCGTACTCACTACAAAAATAAGGATAAAATTGTTTGAAATTATTTTAAATGAGACATTCCTCCATCCACGTGAAGAATTTGTCCTGTCATCCAAGAAGACTTTTCAGCGAGTAAAAATACAGTGGCCTCAGCAATATCCTCCGGTCTCCCCACTCTCCCTAGCGGATGCCGCTTGTCAGAAGCTTCTTTTTTCTCAGGGGTAGAAAGTAAAGCGCCTGCCAGAGGTGTTTCGGTAAGCGACGGAGCTATCGCATTGACACGGATTTTGCTGGGTGCCCATTCTGCTGCCAAGGAACGCGTCAATCCCTCAATGGCGCCTTTGGCCGAGGAAATGCCGGAATGAAATCCCATGCCGGTTTGCACAGCGACCGTACTGTAAAGCACCACTGCAGGGGAAGTTGATTTTTTCAAGCCCTTCAAACAAGCCTGGAGCACGCGAACGGCACCGTAGAAATTCACCTCCATCTCCTGCTTAAAGTCTTCGATGGAGATCCGATGAAAAGGCTTCAGGTTGATGGTTCCGGGACAATACACTACTCCATCGATTACCTCTGGTAAACCGGGCATTTCCTCAAAATCTTTGGAAAAATCCAGTGCAATGGTTCCTTCTCCGCTCTTTGAATACATAAAAAGTGTGGCCCCCTGTGCAGCTAACTGTTCGGCTACTGCTTTGCCAATGCCGGAGTTTCCTCCGACCAAAATAATATTCTTTCCCTTCATGGTTGTGGTGTTTGTAGTAGAATCAAAAAGACCTTAAAATGTTTGACTGAGACAAAAAAAACCCAGCTATTTTGCTGGGCTTTTTCGTTGGTTTAGTTTACGCTATTTTAGAAGAAATGGAACTGCCAATCGCAGCCTCCATTCACTTATTTTTTCAAGCTGAGGTATTTCAAAAACTCGTTTCTGCTTTGCTCGTCCGATTCGAATTTACCAGAGTAAAAAGAGGTAACCGTTGAGCTGCTGGTGTCGTTGATGCCTCTGGAGCTCACACACATGTGGTAAGCATCCAGGATCACCGCTACATCTTCGGTGCCCAAAATTTCACGAAGTTCGTTGCCAATCTGCATCGTCAATCGCTCCTGAACCTGCGGACGCTTTGAGAAATACTGCACAATGCGGTTGATTTTTGAAAGTCCAATTACATTTCCATTGGAAATATAGGCTACATGCGCTTTTCCATAGATGGGCACAAAGTGGTGCTCACAATGTGAGAAGAAGGTGATGTCTTTCTCCACCAACATTTCTTTGTACTTGTACTTATTTTCAAAAAGCTTAGGCTCAGGCTTATTTTTAGGATTCAGTCCTGCAAATACTTCCTTAACATACATTTTTGCCACACGGTGTGGGGTACCTTTCAAACTGTCATCGCTAAGGTCAAGCCCCAAAATATGCATGATCTCTTTGAAATGCTTTTCAATCAATTCTACTTTAAGCTCATCGTCCATCTTGAAAGCATCGTCTCTCAACGGTGTTTCAACAGATGTTCCTACGTGCTCATCTCCAATTTCCTCAAAAGAGGCACCCAGACTATTAATTCCCATTGTATTCAACATAGTTTCTTTCTGTTTCATAGAGTCGTACGATTAGTTCGTATTTCCGATCAATCTGTGCCCTCAGGATATTCCAAATTACTACTGCAAGATTTTCAGTAGAAGGATTGAGGGTTTTGAATTCAACGGTATCTAAGTTTAAGTTTTTGTGGTCAAATTTATTTAGGACATGTGCCTTGATCAGGTCGCTTAGAACCTTGGTATCAAACACATATCCGGTGTCGGGATCAATTTCACCTATCAATTGCACAATCAAATCGTAATTGTGACCATGGTAGTTGGGGTTATTACACTTGCCAAACACTGCATTATTCTTTTCATCCGACCAAGTCGAATTGAAGAGACGGTGGGCGGCGTTAAAATGCTCCTTTCGGAAGATCGATACTTTCATTGGAGTAGGAACAGAAGAAATTTATTTTTTGTTTAATTTTTGCTCAATATTTATTAAACAAAAAATCAAATACTTGCAGGTCAACCACTTAATTTGGCAGTTGATCGCAAAAATAGAGATATTCCTCGCGCAACCCAAACAAAACAATAGTGCTAAATACGGAAAAGGAAGGGGGCAGGTTGCCTGCAAGTACTTCACTACGGGAACTCTTTGCTTTCCACTCAGGTTAGACTCCCTATACATCAAACACTTAAATGACACGTATGACGTTAGCAACAGGGTTTCTACTGCCCATCTTTTGGGGCTTGTCAATTTTAGGTTTACTAGATAATCCAACTCCAGCCTCGGCCTCCCTTCCTACTCCCACTGCCAGCAGTGTATGGGTTTGGAAAGAGCTCGCCAAGGGTGAACCTTTGCCACCATCGCTTCCAGTACTGGAATTGGCACTAAATGGCTACGCACAACTCCAAGACAAGTTAAATAAGCCCCTCCTAACCGTCATCGATTACAGCCTCCCCTCCACCCAAAAGCGCTTGTGGATCATTGACCTAGCGCAGCAAAAAATCTTGCTACACACGGTGGTCGCACATGGGCGGAATTCAGGGGCATTGCTCGCTGAGAAATTTTCAAATCGCCCCGAGTCCTACCAAAGTAGCTTGGGATTTTTCAAAACTGGAGAAGCCTATCAGGGTAAGCACGGCTATTCTTTACGCTTGGATGGACTTGAAGCAGGGATCAATGACCAAGCTCGCGCAAGGGCAATTGTCATTCATGGGGCAGATTATGCAAAAGAAACCGTAGCTGCGACAGCAGGAAGATTGGGGCGTAGTTTGGGCTGTCCGGCAGTACCTCCGGACCTTTCCACTCCCCTAATCAAATTGATCAAAGAAGGGACCCTCCTATTTATTTACGGGAAGGATTCCAACTACCTGCGCATTTCCAAATTTTTATCAAAAGCCTTACCTGCGCAATAGCTCCAAAACCTCTGCATCCCGCTTGTAGATATCCACAAAAAATCTAGGCTTTCCATCGGCTTCCGTCCAAAAGGTAAAGTAGAAGATGCCTACTGGGATTTTGTAGGGCAGATTCACGATTTTTTCTTTGTCTTGGCCCATAGCTAGCCCCACTTTTTCACTCGTCCATCCTTCGCTATTTTTGAGCAATAGCTCTGCAAAAACGCGCGGCTGCGCCATCCGGATACAGCCGTGGCTAAAGGCGCGAAGGTCCTGGTCAAAGAGCTGCTTGGCTGGCGTATCGTGCAGGTAAACGTTGTTCGGATTGGGGAACATGAATTTGACCTGGCCCAAGGCATTGCTTTCTCCTGGCTTTTGCCGGATTAGGTAAGGAAAGGGCTTTGCATTCCAGTTGACCTGAGAGAGTGGCAGAGGGTGCCCCGCGGTGTTCACCACTTCCATGTTGTTTCGCTGCAGGTAGTTTGCATTCTTTCGGATGGCAGGAAGCGTTTCGTTTTTGGCGATGGAAGGAGGAATGTTCCAGTATGGGCTAAAAACCAGGTAGCTCAAGGGCGCAGTAAAGACCGGAGTTTGGTGTTTGATCGTTCCAACGATGACCTTGGTTGTAAAGAGGGTATCTGCCCCTTTGTGATACACGAGCTCGAAGCTTGGCACATTCACCAAAATAGCCTCCCCCTTGAAGAAGTGCTCGGGAATCCAACGCATCCGCTCTAGGTTGACCTTTATTTTATCCATCAGCTGCGCTGGGGATTCGTTGAGTGCTTGTAAGGTGGCATATCCCAGGATTCCATCCGCTTTGATGCCCTTTTCTTCTTGGAAAGCGAGCACCTGCCGCACGAGGAGGGAGTCGTAAATCTTGGCATCCGTACGCCCCAAGGCTTCCAGGTATCCCCAAAAAGCGAGCCGCTCGCGAACCTGAAGTAGCGTGGCGTTGGATTCTCCAGGGCGTAGCACACGGTCCGTTTTTATTTGCTTCCAGTTGATCTCTTTTCCTTTGGCGCGTTCCTCTAGCTGCCTTAGAAGGAGTTTTCCCTTGCTGTAACTGGGAGTTTTTGGGTAAAGTAAGGCTAGCTGGCTACGCAGTTCAGCTGTTCGCCAGGCCTGAGTTAAGAGGCTATCGTACTCCAAAGCCTTGCGCTTTCGCGGTATCGACCATTTGGCGGCTAGCCTCTCTGGATTGACTAGACCCAGGTCTAAGTCTTCTGCCAAGGCAAAGAATGCATCAGTCATGAGGAGCTCAAGTTCGGCTAGCTCCTTGGGAACTAAACTCTCCTTTGCCGCCTCCCTTTTCTCCACCGTTGCAACATACGAATCAATCAAGGCTAGGTGGTAGGTGGCAGGCTGTAGCCCATCGTACAGAGACTGGCGGAGCTCAAAGCAGAATTCATAGGCCAATTCAGTCAACCGACCTTCCGCAGACCAAATAGGGTCAAAGTTTCGATGCGCATAGAATTGATAGGCCTCTCCCAACTTAAGTAGGCGGCTGCCCCGCAGCATCGCTGGACTTTCTTGTGTAGATTTTTCTAAAGTCAGCCGCAGCTCCTCTTGAAATACTTGTCCAGTAGTTGGCTGCACGATAAAAAATAAAAGAAACAAAATAAAAGCACGTTTTCCTCCTTGACTGTTGCTGTACATTCTTTACCTCCTGATGATTTTATACACTTCGCACAACCTACGCTAAATCCAGCGTATTCCGAATAAAAGCACTGAAAATCAGGAGGTAAGCTGATTTTAATCATGAGAATGGGTCAAAAAAAGGGCAGAAGTAAAACTTCTACCCTTTTGTCTAGTACTTAAGTAGGTTAGCTATTCCACCGAAAAATCTTGGTAGCGTTGCCCTAATTCCCAAGAAGCTTTAAGCATTTGCAGAAAATCCCCCATGCGGTGCAAAGGAATCAAGTTAGGTCCATCGCTTAGCGCCTTGCTCGGTTCGGGGTGGGTCTCAATAAAGAACCCATCGATCCC
>CANHCD010000191.1 GCA_947458795.1 Cyclobacteriaceae bacterium
ACAAAGGAGACAAAGAGTTCCACGTCGTTGTAAGTTCGGAGAAAGGCATCCCATCTCCAGACGATCTCTCCGAGGTCAATCCACTCCCCACAGTCTTGGTAGGTCATCTCGTAGCGACGCAGCCAGTCATGGAGTTGGGAAACGTGGACCGGTCCATGGCCAATCAATTCCTTCCAGTTGGCCAGCCCCTCTTGCGCTTGGTGGAGCAGGATGGGATAGTTTTCCGGGAGCTCCGTACCACGCTTGTCGTCCTCGTAGACCCAGAAGGTTAGCGGGCTGTTCGGCCCTTCAATCCGCTCGAAAGTCAGGAGGTTGTGACAGGGATAGATGTCCTTGACGATATAGTTCCCGTTCGAATCCTGCTCGAGCACAAAGCGCAGGTCCAGGCTTCTGCCATCGGGGGAACGAAACTGGTAAGCAGACTTGCCAAGGTGGTTTTGGCAGGCTTTGTTGCAGCAGGATCCAGGGATCACCTGCAGTGGGTTGGTGAGGGAGGAGGATGCTTCCCACTCCTTCCAGAAGTCTTCCAAGCGATCGAGGAAATTGGCCTTGGACACCTCGTAATAGGTGTATTCTGGAGAAAGTAAATCCTCCAAGCCGGGTCGATCCCGACGGGCAAAGCAATCTAAAATATGGTCGAGATGGGTGTGCATGGGTGGGGAAGAGATAAGTAAACGGACACCTGGTATTTTTAGTATTGTAGCGAAAAAAAAATGTCCACAGTCCACGGTCGACAGACGAATTGGTCCACAGTCCACAGTCGACAGACAACAGCAATTTGGAATTCAAATAAAACTTGTGATTCACGACAAATTTCAATGGAGAGCAGAATTTGCTGTGGACTGTGGACGGTTAACAGTTGACAAAAATCGTCTCCATAAAATAAGATTGGGCCTGAAGCGTTAGCATACAAACCCTACCGCTATGCTGTATCGAATGCTCTTGCTTTTTTTCCTAGTTACCGCCTGCCAATCAGTCGCAAAAGACCCGCAACCCCAGTCGGGCTGCATACCCAATTACGGGACCGGTTGCCGCCCGGTCATCCAATTGGAAGGCCCTGCTCCTACTCGGGTATTTGTGGGAGATGCGCACCTGGATGGCTTGACACGCTTCCTAGCCGGGCAGGAGCGAGTGGAGAGCGAGCAGGTAGGTTTTTCGGGGAGCTTTTCTGAGGTGTACCAGGTGTATGCCCAGCTGCGAGAGCAGTCCAGCCTAGAGCAGCTCAGTCTCCTACTGCAGCACGAGTCCCCCAATGTGCGTTACTATGCGCTTCTGGGCTTGTCGGAAAAAGACCCAAAAAACAAAATCCCCTACTACCAGCAGCTCGCCGGCAAGTACGATACCCTGAACACACTGGATGGCTGTGTAGGTAGCTCGGGGCAGCTCTGGGAGTTTACACGTTCCCGGATTTTCGAATCGGTGGAGTAAGGTTTTTTCTTCAAAAGTAAATAATCCCCCTTGCCCCCTTGGTAAGAGCCCGTCCCGCAGAATTGCGGGAGGGAGTCTCCCAAATGCTCCTCACCTTTTTATTAATGAAGTTGGATTTTTGATTTTACCCCTCTGGATTTTTAATGGGAGCAATTGGGGCAATTCCCCCTTCTTAAGGGGGTCAGGGGGATTTCTTCACGTAAAGACTTTCCGCCGCCGCGAAAAAACCTTTGCGCCTTCCCTGCTTTGCGTCTTTGCGCGATTTATTTTTTCTTCTCGCGAAGCCTGCCTGCCGGAGGCCTTTGCGTCTCTGCGTCTTTGCGCGCCATATTTTTTTCTTTTTTTTCCGCAAAGGCTGCCTGCCGCAGTCTGGCCTGCCTATCCGCCGCGGACAGGGCGCAGAGAAATCACAGTACGATCGGCCAACGAATTTAGCCGCATTCTTACATTTATTGTGAAAACTAGAAAATGGTTGTTTTTAAAACATTTAATTGTTTTAATTTAAAACATTTACTAACTTCAATACGTAGATTAAAAAAAAAACAGAAATGACTTCCAAATTGACAGCTAATCAACTCGGAGAGCGGATCACACAACTTCGAAAACTGAAGGGATATTCCCAAGAAGAGTTGGCTACCCTAATTCAAATTTCCAGGTCTTCCTTGGTTCAAATTGAATTGGGTAACAGAGGGCTTGATATCCTTGAACTGCAGCAAATTTCGTTAGTCTTGCAATTTTCAGTTGACGAGTTTATTTCAGAAAACTTTTCTGTAAACAACTTGCAAGAGGAACCGATCACAACGGAATCTCAAAATCAAGTAGAACGAGTTTCCGTACCCCGGCTACAGCTGAAAAAGTTTAAAAATGTGTTGCTATATATCCTAGAGCGATGTGCAGGCAAACCAAATGTTGGAGAAACGGTGCTCTACAAGTTGCTGTATTTCTCGGATTTCAATTATTACGAGTTGTATGAAGAACAGTTAACTGGAGCTACCTACCGCAAGTTACCTTATGGCCCGGTACCTAAAAATCTAGATCCTATTTTAGGTCAAATGTTAGAAAGTGGACAATTGCAACGGATAAAAACCGAGTACCACGGCTATCCTCAAAGCCGTTATTTACCTTTGGAGAAAGCCGATTTACGTGAATTGAAGGCAAGTGAAAAGGAGGTTATCGACCGTGTGATTGATCAGATGAGCGATTGGTCAGCTGCTATGTTGAGCAGCTATTCCCATGGGGATAAGCCTTGGAAAGCCACCAAAGATGGAGACGAAATCAACTATGAATTAGTTTTTTACCGTAGACCCCCTTATTCCGTTCGGGTGTATGAAGAGGAGCAACCCGATGGAATTTGAACGGCTACCTGAGTTTAAAAAGGAGCTAAAGAATCTGCTCAAAAAGTACCGGACTCTCGAACAGGATTTGGAAGTGGTCCAAATGGATTTGGAAGACGAACCGGGAGAAAGTCCTCCTTTTAGTTTCCGCATTTCAAATTTGGGAATACAAACCTGCATCATCAAGGTCAAAAAAATAGCCTGCAAGGCATTGAAAGGCAGAGGAGTTAATTCGGGATTGCGTTTGATCTATGCCCATTTTCCAGAAGAACAAAAAATAGTTTTCATTGAAATCTATCATAAAAATGACAAAGAGAATGAGGATAGACAACGAATTCTAGACAATTTCAACTAGAAGTTTTCGGACTAGTCCGCCTGTCTTCCGGAGGCCTTTGCGGCTTTAAGTCCGCCGTGGAGGCTGCGCGCCAATTATTTTTTTTTCCTCTCGCAAAGATGCAGTGACCTGTCAGCCGCGGCGGACAGGCGCAAAGAAATTGTGGTGCGCTCGGTTTGACTGCCGGAGGCTTTGCGGCTTGGCGTCTTTGCGAGACTTATTCTTTTTTTTATTCGCGCAAAGGGAGGTAAATCGGCTCTTGCTTCTTGTTTCTTGTTTCTCGTCTCTCAGTTCTTGCTACTTGATACTAGCTACTTGATACTTGATACTTTTTTTTAATGTCGAATGCCCAACGCTGAGTGAAGAAGGAAGAAGTAAGGAAAACTAGCCTGCCGCGGCGGAAACCTGCCCTAAAGACTTAAAACGCTTTGGAAAGGATGAAAAAAAATCGCAACCTTTAACTATAAGAATTCAAAAAATAGCCTTTTAATCAACCGAAAAGCTCCTGCTGTGGCGGCATTGAAATGCGAGGATTAGCCTATAAAGCAACGGGAAAACAAGGAATGAAAGCACAACCAAAACTATCCATCCGTTTTTTCAATGACCGAGAGGTACGGGCTGTTTGGGATGATAAACATTCCAAATGGTGGTTTAACGTGTTGGATATTGTGGGGGTCCTAAACGAAGAACCGGACTATGCCAAGGTCCGCAACTATTGGAAATACCTAAAAGCCAAACTAAAAAAAGAAAATAATCAGTTGGTTAGTGCCACTACCCAACTGAAATTCATGGCGGCAGATGGCAAAAAATACGCAACAGACACTTTAGATAGCGCCGGTATAATTGCCTTGGCAAAACATTTTCCCAACAATCGGGCAATCAAGTTTTTGGATTGGTTTTTATACAGCGATACCAGCATAGATGGGCAAAGCAAGAAAAAAGCATATACACTTTTTGAAAGCAATTTAATTAATGACTTTGAAATAGGCACGAGCAAGGGTTTGCAACAAATACACGCGTATTTGTTTGGGGGCTTGTATGATTTTGCTGGGCAAATCCGAGAAAAAAGTATTTCAAAAGGCGGTTACCAGTTTGTCTATGCACAACATCTAAAAAGCACGCTGCAAAAAATCGATTTCCTACCACAAGCTACCTGGGATGAAATTTGTTTGAAATACACCGAAATGAATAAGGCACATCCTTTTATGGAAGGTAATGGCAGAAGTACAAGAATTTGGCTGGATATGATGCTCAAAAAACACCTAAAAAAATGTGTGGATTGGAGCAAAATCAGCAAAGAAAATTACATGAACGCCATGATTATCAGCACAGTTGATGGCAGCGTTTTAAAGCAACTTTTAGAAACCGCATTAACTGCTAAGATTAATGACAGGGAAATGTTTATGAAAGGCATAGACTATTCCTATTACTACGAAGAATGATAGCAGCAAGTATTGGAAACACCCATCATTTTGACGAAGACGAAGTACTTGTCCGCCTGCCCCGCAGAATTGCGGGGCAGGCAGACTCTTTGCGTCTTTAAGTCCGCCGTGGAGGATGCGCGCTATTTTTTCTCACGCAGATGAAGCAGATCTAAATCCGATAGCCTCCTGATCCAATCCGCCGCGGCGGACCGCTTCCTTCCCCTCCTGGGCTTCCCAATTCCACTTCGTTGCATCGGGATAAACTTCTCCCCCAGTGGGGCACAAAAAAACCCGACCCGCCTGCCCCGCAGAATTGCGGGGCGTGGCGTATCGGGTTTTGTTTTGCTCCCCCTCCTGGGCTCGAACCAGGGACCCCATGATTAACAGTCATGTGCTCTAACCAGCTGAGCTAAGGAGGAATTTTTACCCCTACCGGGG
>CANHCD010000192.1 GCA_947458795.1 Cyclobacteriaceae bacterium
AAGCCCAACTTGGATGTGTTTTCCACGTTTCCTGAGACAGGAAATCGAGTTGTAGCAAGTTACTTTACTTCCTAAGGCGTCAATGGATACATGGACGCCTCCCTTACTGAGTTCCATGATGGTGGTTGAAACATCGGGTTGGACCCTTGCATTCACCAAATAGGCAGCTCCCGCAGCCTTGGCAAGTGCTAATTTCTCTGGATCGATATCCACGGCAATGACCGTGGCGCCTAGCGCAGCAGCAATCATAATTGCAGATAAGCCCACTCCTCCACATCCATGCACGGCCACCCATTGTCCCCCAGATACCTTGCCTTGCGCCACCACCGCACGAAAGGAGGTGGCAAACCTGCATCCCAAACTTGCTGCAGCTTCGAAACTAACGGAGTCGGGGAGCAAAACTAAGTTGCTTTCTGCCCGGTGTACAGCCACGTATTGAGCAAAGGAGCCCCAGTGCGTAAACCCAGGCTGGTATTGATCGTCGCAGATCTGCTGATTTCCGCTATGGCAGCTCGGGCAGGTACCACAAGCACAAACAAAGGGTACGGTGACCCGATCGCCTACTTTCCAATTTTTAACTCCCTTGCCCACCTCGCGGATGATCCCTGCAAATTCATGTCCTGGAACATGTGGAAGTACGATATCGGGATCATGTCCCATCCATCCATGCCAATCACTTCGGCAAATCCCAGAGGCTTTCACTTCAAGGAGAATGCCTTGCTCGGGCGTATCTGGTTCGGGTACTTGGGCGACCTTTGGGGCTTGCCCAAAGGATTCAAAGACTAAGGCCTTCATGCACTGAAATTTTACGATAAGTAGGGATGAAAATACGCAAAAAAAAACCGTGAGAACTGGTCTCACGGTTAAAATCTATAGGTTTAGGCGAATTAAACCTCAAATCCTGCTCTGTAGGTACGGCCGACAAACTGGTTGGCTTCCTCCAAGTTGGTGATTCGCATGTTTTCACCGTCCCAGAGCAACTTTCTACGGCCAAAGAATTCTTGCTGCCCCTTGCTGTTTGGTTTGCGAAGCATAAAACTTCGGATAGCAAGGTTGCCCATCAATACCGTTTCGGTCATCGGACCTGCATAGTCGAAGGAAGAGGTGAGTCCCTTGTGTTCGGTGGAACCAAAGCCAGCCTTGCAGGCATCCACCCACTTTCGTTGGTGTCCATACTCAGGTTCTGTGCCCTCAATGCGGTCAGGACCAAATTCCTTGGTACCATCGTAAAGGTAAAGCTTCGGCATCAATGGTGAACTGTCGTTGATGTTGTGGGTAATGATTCCTTTTTCACCGATCATCATGACTCCATTGGCGGAGTTGGCACCGCCAAGATCGTGGTCTGCAGGAATAATGTCTGGGTGGGAAGGTCGAATTCCACCATCCATCCAGGTCATTTCCAGAGGAACCGCATTTTTGCCGGTTGGGCCATAATGTAAGGTGATGAACGAAGAAGCTGGACAGCCAGCTGGATTGTAGTCAGGAGTCCACATTTGGGAATAGACCGAGCCTACCGAACATTCGGCATCAAGTGGGTACTGGAGGCCAAGCATTCGGAAAGGAATATCCATCAAGTGGCATCCTACGTCACCTAGTGCGCCTGTTCCATAATCCCACCAGCCTCTCCAGTTGAAGGGGTGCAAGTTGGGAGTAAAAGGAATTTCAGGGGCAGGGCCTAGCCAAAGGTCCCATTCCATATCTGAGGGCTTATTGCTAGGGTCGGCTTTCGGAAAGGCGCCTCCTTGAGGCCAAACGGGACGGTTGGTCCAGATTTGTACCTTGGAAACCTTTCCAATTTTATCGGAATCCATCCAGCCTTTGATCATGTCCATGAGTGGGTTGGAAGCTCCTTGGTTTCCCATTTGGGTGACCACCTTTTTATCTCTTGCCAGCTGGGTGAGAAGGCGTGCTTCGCGGATGTTGTGGGTCATTGGTTTCTGCACATAGACGTGTTTGCCGCGCTCCATACAGAACTTCGCTGCAGGTCCATGAACATGGTCTGGAGTAGAAATGGTGACCGCATCGATATCCTTCATCTCCTCGAGCATTTTGCGGTAATCTGCAAACAGCTTTGCTTTTGGAAAATTGGCAACCGAATCTTTGGCGGAGCCTGAGAAATCCACATCGCACAGGGCTACTACGCGTTCTCTGCCATTGACAGAGGCATTGAGGATATCACTTTTTCCCTTGCCTCCAGCGCCAATTGCAGCCAAGTTGAGCTGGTCAGAAGGTGAGATGAATCCCACACCTCCGAGTACGTGACGGGGAACAATGAAAAAGGAAGAGGCGATTGCCGCATTTTTGATAAAATCTCTCCTGGATTGACCGGAGGTTTGGGTTTCAGGTTTTTTCATGGGTGATGTCATTGACAAAGGAAACAGGTACTAGCTAGAAAAGGATTGGGTATACGAGTGGGTATTCTTCCCAAAACACGTTTTCTACTTACCCGCCTTCATTATTCCCCAAGTTGCTTTTGATTTTTGTGAAAGGCAAAGAAAAAATCAAAAATTCCGCGATTCACTCGAATTTAAACTTTTAGATAGGCTTGTGGTTAGAGCAACAGAAGAAAAAGAATTCAACTAATCTTAAAAATATGCGAATGAATTTTCTTCTATTCTAAAGTTTTCGTTCATTAGACCTGCATTCCATTGAAAATTTAGTAAAACTATCGACCAAAGTGCTGGTGAATAGTTACTAAGTATTCTTGTTCGGTACCCTAACCACCTAAAGATTAATTCAAATCCATGATCATCGGCGTAATTAAAGAAACCAAGGAATATGAAAACCGAGTGGCCCTGAGCCCAGAGGTAGTGAAGCTTGTTCGAAAAAAGGGATTTGAGGTGGTAGTGGAGTCTGGTGCTGGTGAAAAATCATTTTTTTCAAATCAGGAGTATGAGGCAGCAGGAGCGACAATAGGCACTTCCAAAGAGGCATTGGGCGCTGATTTGGTGCTTAAGGTCAACTTGGCAACGGTAGCAGAAATCGCACAAATGAAGGAGAATGCGGGATACATTTCCTACATGTATGCTTACCAGTATCCTGAGATTTTGGAGGCCTTCAATAAGAAGCGCATCACCACTTTTTCAATGGATGCCGTACCACGTATCTCTAGAGCGCAAAAAATGGATGCGCTTTCCTCGCAGGCCAACCTTGCAGGCTACAAAGCAGTGCTACTCGGGGCAAATTACCTTGGAAAAATATTTCCCTTGCTCATGACTGCATCGGGAACCATTACACCTGCTCGGGTTTTGATTTTTGGGGCTGGAGTGGCAGGATTGCAGGCCATTGCGACAGCCAAAAGGCTGGGAGCGGTGGTGGAATGTACCGATGTGCGGCCTGAAACGAAGGAGCAAGTCGAATCTCTAGGAGGCAGATACCTCAGTGTAGAAGGAGTGGAGGGTGTAAAAACCGAAGGAGGCTATGCGCGAGAAGTTTCAGCGGAGTACTTGGAGAAGCAGCAACAGCTTATTCGTGAGAAAATCAAGGAAGCGGATTTGGTGATCACCACAGCTTTAGTAATGGGTAAAAAATCTCCTATTCTTGTGACTGAGGACATGGTCAAGAGCATGAAGGCCGGATCGGTGATTGTGGATATGGCAGTAGAGTCTGGAGGCAATTGTGCAATCTCAGAGAAAAATGCCACCGTTGTCAAGCATGGTGTCACCCTAGTTGGGGAATCCAATCTTCCCTCCTTGCTTCCAGTCAATGCAAGTCAGCTTTATGCAACCAATATTAGTACCTTAGCCTTCCATCTGGCAGGTGAATCTGGAATCACTCTTGACTTGGAGGATGAGATCACCAAGGGCGTATTGATCACGCATCAGGGGGAACTCGTGCATGCGTTTACCAAACAAATTCTTTCTCAATAAATACCATCAGCTATGTCTATATCAGCACTAATCGTACTGATTTATGTTCTTGTCTTGGCGAGTTACCTCGGGTTTGAACTTATTTCTAAAGTACCACCCACCTTGCATACACCCCTCATGTCCGGATCAAATGCCATCTCTGGGATCACCATTGTAGGGGCCTTAATTGCCAGCAATGAGTTGGGCTACAGTACACTCAGCAAATGGTTGGGATTGGTAGCGCTAGTCCTGGCTACTATCAATGTGGTAGGTGGCTATGTGGTGACCGATCGAATGCTTAAAATGTTTAAGAAAAAATGACAATAGGAATTGAAATTGCCTATTTGATAGCCTCGGTGCTGTTTATAATAGGAATCAAGTATTTAGGAAAGACCAAAGATGCACGCAAAGGAAATGTAATTTCTGCAGTGGGCATGGTCATAGCCATTGCAGCTACTTTATTCACCTTGGAGGTGCTTACCTTATTGGAAATTGGGATAGCGATTTTGGTGGGATCGGCGATCGGTTTGTATTATGCCCAGAAAGTAGCGATGACAAAAATCCCAGAGATGGTCGCGCTATTCAATGGTTTTGGAGGCCTTGCTTCCTTTGCCGTGGCCCTGTCGGATTACTATTTCAAACGAGATACAGACCTAGCTTCGTTGGATGCAATCAACCTGACTAGTATTATCGTTTCGGTATTAATTGGAGCGGTGACGTTCACGGGTTCCATGGTGGCCTACCTCAAGCTGGATGGAAAAGTTTCCGGTCAGCCCATCACTTTCAAAGGTCAGCATTTATTGAACCTTCTTTTGCTCATCGCGTTTGTTGCTGCTTCCGTACTTGTATTCCTTGACCCAAGTCAAGTGAATTACATCATTATATTGATTGTCATTTCCTTACTACTTGGGATATTGACGGTGATTCCGATTGGAGGAGCAGACATGCCTGTGGTGATTTCCTTGCTCAACTCGTACTCTGGTATGGCAGCTTGTGCTACAGGATTTATTTTAAGTAACAATGTGTTGATTGTTGCTGGTTCGCTTGTTGGAGCATCTGGAATTATCTTGACACAGATCATGTGCAAGGCCATGAACCGTTCGTTGGT
>CANHCD010000193.1 GCA_947458795.1 Cyclobacteriaceae bacterium
TCTCATGATGCCACCGGCCAGATTTTTTACATTTTCAAAGCCTTCTTCGCCCATGATATCACAAGCCTGACCGCTACGATTGCCGCTTCGGCAGTAAATGAGGTAGGTTTTTTCTTTGGGAAGGTTTTTGATTTGTGACATGAAATTAGAGGACATGATGTCCAGGTTGCGTGCACCACGGAGCTTTCCTCCGGCAAATTCACCAGCTGTGCGCACATCAATCACCACACTATTGGGTTGAACCATGAGGTCATGAAAAGGTCCCGCTGGAATATCTTCGTATTTTTTGGCTTTGGAAGAAAAGAAGTTAAACATAGTTGTTGTTGTTTTAGCTTGACAAAGCTACGACGACTAGCAGCTGAACTTTGGTAATAAAAGTCACGCTAAGGACTTAGATCCCCTTATTTTTTCTTCTTTTTTGGACGGCAAGTACACCCAAGCGAATCAATAAAATCCACGGAGCACCATGCCAGAGTAGGTCCAACCAATCCATGGTCCCCATCCCTACTGCTCCACCGGCTACCCATCGGATTTTACCCCAGATGTGGGGTTCAGGAAAAAAGGGCGCTAGCCCCAGTAACAAACAAAAAACCAAGACCATTTTCGGGTCGTTGTAAAACTTGGGACGCTTTACTTCTTGCTTTTCCATGGATGGGTAAGTTGCTGGAAAAATGTCTTTGGAAATGTTTCTTGATCCACAAAACCAAGCTGCTCGTTTGCGTTTTGATTTGGAATATATGCTGTGCCAAACAGGTAGTCCCAGAGGCTGAGCGAAATCCCATAGTTAACCCCATTGCGCTCTGCTGGAATTTCTTTTGCATGGTGCCACAAGTGCATGACCGGATTATTTAACACATACTTCAGAGGACCATAGGTGATTTTCACATTCGCATGGTTCAAATGGCCAATCAAAATGGTGACCAAGTGCAGGATAAAAAAGTCATCCAGCCCAAAGCCAATCATGGAAAGTGGAATGTATTGTACTGATTTGTAGACAATTGTCTCCATCCAATGGTAGCGCAGGTGCGCAGAAAATCCCATCTGCTCTACAGAATGATGCACTTTGTGAAACTCCCAAAGCCAAGGACTGTAATGCAGCCAACGGTGTACGTTCCACTGAATAAAGTCTGCTAGCACAAATAAAAGCAAGAATTGGGGCCAGATTGGCCAAGAAGCAATTTGAAATGCTACTAGATTGGTGATCCCAAAAAGCGCCAGGAAATCATTGAATACTTCAACGGCTACATTGGAAACTGCATTGTAACCAATCAGGGAGAAGATAAAGAAGTTGAAAAACATGTAAAAGCCATCCAACCAAAAATCTTCTCGAATGGCTGCTTGATTTTTCCGCCAGGGAAAGGCAATCTCTAGTCCCCAAACGACCAACGAGATTCCCAACAACCACCAGAAGTAGTTGCGCCAAGAAGGATACAAGATTTCTGTGGTGAGGTAAGACCAATAGCCTACATAACCGTCGAAAAAGATTTGAATATACTCCTGTAACATGCGTTTATAGGGCGAGTAATTCTTTAGTTATAATGTAAATACCCATCGCTAACACAAACCAGCCGAATCCTGTTTTGAGGATTTCCTCATTAATTTTCTTGGATAGCGCTGAGCCAATGAAGATGCCAACAATAGCTAGTGCCGTGAAGATAAGTAATAGCTGCCAATCAATCGTCTGGGTAGAAAGATCTCCCAAAAATCCAATTAGGGATTTGGCAGCAATGATCAGTAAGGAAGTCCCCACCGCCATTTTCATGGGCAGCTTGGCCAGCAAAACTAAGGCTGGAATAATCAAGAATCCCCCACCAGCACCTACAATCCCCGTAATCAGCCCTACCACTGACCCTTCCAGCGCTATCATGGGGAAGTTGAATGCTACTGGTTCATCTTCATCACAATCCACACATTTTTTGGTCGTAATCATGGAGTAAGAAGCGGCAAGCATGATTAGTGCAAAGAAGACCATGATTCCAATATTTTTGGTAATGATGGCCTCACCTACTGTAAACAATGGATCTGGAAGTGCAGGCACTAAAAATTTACGAGTAAGAAAGACTGCGATAAAGGAAGGAACAGCAAATACCAAAGCAGTTTTGTAATTCACCAATCCTTTTTTCATGTAGGTGGCCGCTCCCACCAAAGAGGTACTTCCTACCACAAATAAGGAATAAGCAGTGGCCAAGACAGGATTCACACCCAAAATATAAACGAGTACAGGAACAGTTAAAATAGATCCTCCACCGCCAATAAGCCCTAAGCTGATACCAATCAAAATTGCGGCAGCAAAACCAATAATCACAATACTATCCATTCAGGAGGCAAGTTAGAATTTACTTCTCAAAAGTAGTGCCGCCGGCTCCTTAAAAGCGGTGACAAATGTTACACGACTACCCAAAACCCTAAACTTTAGTCTTTGAGATTCCGTATACCTCCCTAAGTTTTTTTATTCCAAGCCCGCCTAATTTCTAGTAAACCTTGGGCCTCTTGCTTCATCCACTTCTTTTCAAACCTCTAAATTCTTTTCAAGCATGCACTACCTCGTTCCTCTAGATTTTTCGGACAATTCCCTCAAAGCCCTTGACTTTGCGATAGCGTTGGCTTCTCCAAAAGTGGATCGAATCACGCTTGTCCACATAGTTGAAACTCACTATGACTTTGCAAGTCAAGTCGAATTTTTCACGAAGCAGCAACTTGAGGAAGGTAAAAAACGAGGAAAGGAATTGCTTGCAAAGCATAAGGATTCTAAAATCTCCTTAAGCTTTAAACTAGCAGAAGGGAATCCTGCCCTCCAAATCAGCCAATTAGCCACAAAACAAAAAATCGACTTGATAGTGATGGGAACAAAAGGTGCGAGTGGGATTACAAAATCGCTAATCGGTACCGTGGCAGTTTCGGTCATTCGGGAGGCACCCTGCCCTGTACTGGTAGTTCCTGCCACAGCAACCAAAACAAACCTCCATCAATTTGTATTAGGATTGGAGTTTGCCGATCACGAACCTCCAATGCTGGATATTTTAGCCAAGCAACTCAAAAAATGGAAAGGAAAACTTCAGGTTATCCATGTACAACCTTCTGAAAAACAAGAATTTAAACAGGTGCTTTTGGAATTAGGAATCAAGCAGTACCTCAGCAAAAAATATCCGAGTCTGAAGGCTGAATTCTTAAAACTAACTGGAGAAAAGCCAGCTGAGGCACTAAGTGCCCATATGGAATCACAGCCAGGGATATTGGTGATGTGTCATGCTAAACAGGGCTTATTGGAAGAGCTATTCACCAAGAGTGATTCCATTCAAATGGCTTTTCAAACCAAAGCTCCTTTACTTATTTTGCGCTAACTATTTGGCAATCAACTCTTCGAAGTCGTCTCGAATGTAGATGACGTTTCGACCCAATTCAATCCACTTTTTCTTTTCCAATTGCTTCAGCAATCTGGAGATTACCTCACGAGCCGTTCCCAATTCGTTGGCAATTTCTTGGTGCGTGGTATGCAATTCATTGGACTTCAATTGCTTCATCTTGGTGACAATGTAGTTCATCAAACGCTCGTCCATTCGCTTGAAAGCCACGGCATCCAATACGGTCAGCATTTCTTGAAAGCGGTGTTGGTAGGTGCTCGAAACAAAATCCTTCCATTGCTTGAATTCATCTTCCAATTGCTCATGAACTTGAATTGGGATAAAAAGTAAGGAGGCTTTCTCTTCTACTACAGCTTTGATTTCACTCGGTCGAGCCGCAGAGCAACAGGTCAAGGAAAGGGCACAGGTTTCTCCCGATTCTAGGTAATATAAAAAAAGCTCTTTTCCATCCTCATCCACCCGCATGATCTTGATGGATCCCTCTAATACCAAAGGAACAGCCTTAATAAATTGGCCAGGTTCCATCAACGTTTTTCCCGGTTCAAAAGTTAAAAACTGACCCTTCTCCAACAAACGATCTACTAGTTTGGGATCGGTTAGGTTGGGTAACGCCTGCCTAAGGATGTCTCGATTCATGAATTAAAAGTAAGCAACATAAATGGATTAGCCCAAGGTTTGGATTTCGTAATCTAAATCACACTTGGTTTAAAAAAAAAACACCATTCATCTAAATCCAGCTATTTTTATGAACGTTCTTATGCTAATTTTGAGTTCAAGTTTTTGACATGAAATTCTGGATTTGCCTTCTTTTAATTTTAGTGGGAACTGGGCCCATCGCTCTTTCTCAGGAACTTCGTGTATTGGATTCCGAAAGTCAGAAGCCTGTTTCTGGGGTTCAGATTTTTGATAAAAAATCAAAAGCAAGTACCTCCACCACAGAAATGGGAACCTCCAGTATTGCTGTGTTTCAAGGGAAAAACCCGCTTACCTTTTCTCTACTTGGGTACAAAAACAAAACACTTTCTTGGGAAGAACTCGAGGCATTGAACTACTTGATATACCTAGAATCTAGTTCCCTTACCCTTGCCACCACGGTCATTTCAGCATCGCGGTGGAACCAGAATGAAACCGACATATCGGGAAAAGTACGTCAACTAGACTCTGAATGGCTTGACCTACGCAATCCTGTCACCACTGCGGATTGGTTAGGATCCTCCGGAGAGGTATTTGTTCAAAAAAGCCAATTGGGAGGTGGAAGCCCGATGATCCGGGGATTTTCAGCCAATCGACTCCTCTACTCCATCGATGGGGTGCGGATGAATACCGCAATTTTTAGAAGTGGCAACCTCCAACAGGTGATTTCAATCGACCCATTTTCGCTTCAAAATACTGAGGTTCTTTTTGGACCAGGAGCAGTGATGTACGGCTCGGATGCCATTGGTGGGGTGATGGTCTTTGAAACCCTCCGCCCTGACCATGAAAATCAGCAACTCAAAGGAAATGTGGTTAGCCGGTTTTCCTAAGCCTATTCGGAGGAAACGTTTCATGCAGACTTTACTTATGGCAAAGGGAAATGGGCATTCGTCA
>CANHCD010000194.1 GCA_947458795.1 Cyclobacteriaceae bacterium
AAATAAAGTGAAGAATGTAGACAAGAAAAAGTCAAAATTCCAACAACGACTAGAAGATGCAATGAAAGTTGCAGATGCAAACAAGAAGAAATAAAAAAAGGGGGCACATCAACTGCCCCCTTTTTTTATTTCTTGCAAGTACTGCTTCACCGAGCGGATATCTAGCTGAAGGGTGCTAGTAAAATGAATATGCTGTGGACCTGGAAAGGTCAGCTATCAACTGGTTGCTGTATCCGAGTTGATGCTTTTTCACTTCGTAATTGTGAATTATCACCTTATTTTTTGTTATAAACCTTGCAAAAAAAGGAGATCCCTGCCAAAAATGGACCTGAATTTGCTTAATATTGATTTCTAAATTCCGGTAACGAACACACCATGGGAAAAACTATTGCCATTGCGAGCCAAAAAGGTGGGGTTGGAAAAACTACTACAGCAATGAATTTGGCTGCAAGTCTCGCTGTTTTAGAATTCAAAACATTAATTATTGATGCTGACCCCCAAGCAAATACAACTTCAGGCCTTGGCCATAATCCCAAATCAATAGAAGCTAGTATATACGAGTGTATGGTAGATGGTGTGGATATCAAATCCATTATCCTACCCACCAACTTGGAACATTTATCTCTAGTTCCTTCTCATATTGACTTGGTCGGTGCTGAAGTGGAAATGATCAATGTAGACAACCGAGAAGAAAAGATGAAAGAAGTGATCTCTACCTTGAAAGATCAATACGATTTCATCATCATTGACTGCTCTCCTTCCCTTGGTTTGATCACCATCAATGCATTAACTGCTGCAAACTCGGTAATTATACCAGTTCAATGCGAATATTTTGCATTGGAAGGACTAGGAAAGCTATTAAATACCATCAAGATTATACAAACGAGACTTAATCCAGATCTTGGCATAGAAGGAATTTTATTGACCATGTACGATGTCCGTCTTCGTCTTTCCAACCAAGTAGTAGAGGAGGTTCGAACTCACTTTAAGAATATGGTATTCGAGACCATTATTCCTCGAAATGTCCGACTTTCCGAATCCCCAAGCTTTGGACTACCCGCAATTTCCTTCGATGCCGATGGAAAAGGTACCATCGCCTACCTCAATTTGGCAGGGGAGATTGTACAACGAAATGGACTTCAAAAATCAACGAATTGATCATGTCAGATTCAAAATCCCCACGAAAAAACGCATTAGGAAGAGGCTTAGGCGCTCTTTTGGAAGATAGTCCAGTCAAAGGCAAATCACAAGAAATCCTACCTGAGATTCAAAAAGTAGGGATCTTTGAAATCCCTTTAACAGAAATTCAAGTCAATCCCTATCAGCCAAGAATCCACTTCGATAAGGAGGCCATGCAAGAGTTGGCTGAGTCAATTCGCGTGCAAGGAATCATTCAACCCATCACGGTCCGGAAGTTGGCACCAAACGAATACCAACTTATTTCAGGTGAACGGAGATTTCAGGCATCCAAACTCGCTGGACTAACTAAAGTTCCAGCTTATGTTCGTGAGGCCAATGACCAGCAAATGCTGGAAATGGCTTTAATTGAGAATATTCAGCGTGAGAACCTCAATGCGCTCGAAATCGCACAATCCTACCAAAGATTGCTCATTGAATGCAACTTAAAGCAGGAAGAACTTGGCGACAGAGTTGGGAAAAATAGAACCACGGTCAACAATTACCTCCGCTTACTCAAGCTACCTCCAAGTATCCAAGCAGCCATTCGAGATCAGCAATTGTCCATGGGTCATGCACGTGCATTGATCAATATTGTAGATGTAGACAAGCAGCTTGCACTCTTCAAGAAAATTCTGGACGAAGAACTAAGCGTAAGAAAGGTAGAAGCTTTGGTTAAAGGATTGAATGAAGGAAATCCAGAAAAACCAAGTGCGAAGCCGGAAATTAGCCCTGTTCGAAAGTATGAACTTTCAAAAATCCAGCAGCGGCTTGCAACTCATTTTGGATCCAAAGTAGCCTTAAAGGCGAACCAAAAAAACAAAGGAGAAATCAAAATTCCCTTCACCTCTGCTTCGGATCTCAATCGGATTCTTGAAATATTAGAAATCATTTAATTGTGTTTGCCTTTTCCTCTTCCAATCTTCCCTCCAAAACGCTGCTTTGGTCTTTTTTAGTAGCGCTCTGTATTTTGGGAATAGGAACTGGCACTGCTTACGGGCAATCCGACTCAAGCGCACAAATCCCTCCGAAAAAATTGGAGAAAGTAGCGGACTCCCCTAGTTTACTCCCAAAGGATCCAAAGAAAGCGACCATGCTGTCCGCGATCCTTCCTGGAGCCGGCCAAGTTTACAATGGAAAAACCTGGAAGGTACCAATCCTGTACGCAGGTATACTTACAGACGTCTACTTTATCCAGTACAATCACAAGCGATATGAACGCTTTCGAGATGCACTTTTTGCGCTAGACAAGGGAGAACCCAACCAATTTCCTTCCTTAAATCGGGCAGCCTTGGTTCGAAATGTGGATTATTGGAGGCAAAATAGGGACCTAACATTGCTCCTGATGCTCGGTATTTATGCCCTCAACTTGGTAGATGCCAATGTAGATGCGCACCTATCTGGTTTTGACATCTCTGAAGATTTAACTTTGAAAATCGCCCCGCAAATTGGCACACTTTCTGCCTCTTCTACTACGGGACTATCTTTCACACTCCAATTCAAGTAATGAACATTGCACTTTTAGGGTACGGAAAAATGGGCAAGCTAATCGGTGAGTTAGCTGAGGAAAGAGGACACCAGATCATCGCTAAAATCGATCTGGAAAACCAAGAATTACGCAATTCTTTAGACCCTAAAACCATCGATGTAGCCATCGAATTCAGTCAGCCAGAAGCCGCAATCGAAAATATTCGATGGGCAATTACCAATGGAATTCCTGTTCTTTCAGGAACCACCGGCTGGTTGTCCCAGCTTCCAGAGATTGAAGCCTTGACCCACCAACACCAAGGAACCTTCTTTTATGCCTCCAACTTTAGTATTGGAGTAAACGTATTCTTCAAGGTAAATGAACTCCTTGCCAAGCTCATGAATGAGACCAGTGGCTACCAAGTGGCGGTAGAAGAAATTCACCATACAGCAAAAAAGGATGCCCCATCAGGAACTGCCATCACCTTGGCTGAAGGGATTCTGAAGCACTATTCGCACCTAAAGGCATGGAACTTGGCGGGAGAATCTCCCAGCAGCCCTAGCACTTTGCCAATCACTTCAAAGCGTATCGATCCTGCACCTGGCACCCACCACATTCGCTATTCCTCTGCGATTGATGACCTCGAAATCATTCACACGGCCCACAGCAGGCAAGGTTTTGCCCTAGGAGCAATCCAAGTTGCCGAGTGGATTTTGGGAAAAAAAGGAGTACTTTCGATGGATGATTACTTATCATTTTAAGTTAACAGCTAACCAATGAGTAAAACTAAACCAAAAAAATCGGCATTTCGTGAGTGGATTGATGCGCTAGTATTCGCTGTAATTGCAGCCTCTTTAATCCGCTGGCTACTTCTGGAGCCCTTTACCATTCCCACTGCCTCGATGGAAAAAACCCTTCTCGTTGGGGACTTCTTATTTGTGAGCAAGGTGCATTACGGAACTAGAATTCCAAAAACACCTTTGCAGATTCCGCTCACGCATCAAAAAATTTGGGGTACTGAAATCCCTTCCTACACAGATCTTGTTCAGCTGCCTTATCTCCGTCTGCCTGGATTTACCTCCGTGCAGCGCAACGATGTGGTCGTGTTTAACTATCCCGTAGAATTCAACTACCCAAATGATCTCAAAACAAATTACATCAAACGAGCTGTAGCCGTTCCTGGCGATCAAATTGAAGTTCGGGAGGGAGAACTTTTTGTCAACCAAAAAGCATCTCCAAAGCCTGAGGAAATGCAGTACTCCTATGAAATTACAACCAATAGAAGTTTGACGGCAGATTTTTTGAAGGATTTTGGAATCAATCAAGAGAGCTTTTATGCTGCTCCAGATGGCAGCCGCTACCTGATTTGGACTACAGATCAAAACATCGCAAAGCTTAAATCTTCGCCTGTAATCACCTCTGTCACCAAATCGCTTCAGCCTAAAGGTCAGGCAGAGTCTGGTATTTTTCCAAACGGTTCAAACCTAACTTGGAATAGAGATAATTATGGCCCGCTACTCGTACCTGGCGAGAATCAGACGGTAGAAATGACCCCTGACAATGTGATGAAGTATGCCTTTACCATAGAGAAATACGAGGGTCATGAAAAAGTTGAGGTAAAAGATGGCGCCTTGTACATCGAGGGCAAGAAAATCGATAGCTATACCTTCAAGCAGAATTATTACTTCATGATGGGCGACAACAGGCACGATTCACTTGATTCGCGCTACTGGGGCTTCGTACCTGAAGACCATGTGGTGGGCAAAGCTTGGTTCTTGTGGCTATCTTTGGACAAGTTTGAATCCATGTTCGGAAAAATTCGATGGAATAGATTCTTCAAAGGAATCTCCTAAGCAAGAGGCCCCGCATTACGGGCCTCTTTTTTTTACCAAACAATGGGAGTTTGACCTGTAGCAATCAAGTACTCATTGGTTTTGGAAAAATGCTTACAGCCCCAAAAACCGCGGTGAGCTGCCAGAGGGCTAGGATGTGGAGCTTTCAGGATGCAATGCTTTTCCGCATCAATTAATTCTTCCTTCTTCTGTGCATATGCACCCCACAATAAAAACACAACCTGTGATCGCTCACGGCTAATCGTTCGAATCACCTCATCCGTAAATGCCTCCCAACCTTGGTTTTGGTGGGATCCAGCCAAATTTGAACGAACCGTCAAGGTAGCATTT
>CANHCD010000195.1 GCA_947458795.1 Cyclobacteriaceae bacterium
ATCCCCCAAACCATACTCATGGTGTTTTTGAGAACGATGAGAAAGACGATGGCAAAGAGCAGCAGCGTGGACAATTCGTTCCATAAACGCAGTTGGGTGGAAGTCCACCGCGCCTTGCCTGCTTGCAGCTCTTGAAATAACACTTGGCTGTAGCCGTGGTATACGTAGAGTAGGAAGACAAAGATCAATTTGGCCTGCATAAATTCCTGTTGCAGGTATCCCCAACGGTAGGTAAGTACCCAAAAGCCAAAGATAAGGGTGAGCACTGCCGAAGGCCAGGTGATGATGTACCACAACCTGTGCGCCATCAAATCGAGCTGTGGTTTGAGTATTTGTCGCTCTTGTTCCGATTTTTCGAGGGCTTCGGTTTGGTAAATAAATAACCGTACAATGTAAAAAAGGCCTGCAAACCAGGTGACAATAAAAATCAGGTGCAGTGCCTTGACGTATTCGAATCCCATTGTCAAAATTTTAGGCTAAATTAAGGGCTTCAGCCTACAAACCCGCGATAAATTTTTGAAAAGACCATCTACCCTATTTATTCTGCTTGGCATCGCCGTACTATTAGTAGTGGGTCTGATCGTGACCGAAAGTTTTTCCGAACAGGGAATCACTGCCTACCAAGACCAGTTTGAGGAAGTAGGTTACTACAGGAATGAGAACAATACCGGGCCCGTGCTGCGGATCTATGCCTATCAAACTCAAGTGGAGGATCCAGAAGTCTTGAAATCCTTTGCGGACTTACTTCCACACACCAAGTACGGTCGAACGCTGGTGTTTTTTGTGCATGAATCTGTGAAGGCTCCAGTGGTACTCTCTCCAGAAAGTCCCTATTTTCCTGCATCCATGAGCCCTTCCATTTTTGCGAAGTATGAAAAAACTCCGATGGGGGAACAACAACTTGAATTGGTCAAGCCATGAGAACTAGACGATCGTTAGCAGAATTCAAAGCCGGTATTTTGGCCGGAGATCGGGTAATCCTTGCGCAGGCCATTACCCTAGTGGAGAGTGGTCTCTCTGCCGATCAGGAAATGGCAACCGCCCTTATTCAAGAGCTTTTGCCGTTTACGGGAAATTCCTTCCGGATCGGGGTGACAGGAGTACCCGGTGTGGGCAAAAGTAGTTTTATTGAAGTGTTTGGAGGGAGACTTTTAGATGCAGGCAAAAAAGTAGCCGTCTTGGCAGTGGATCCCAGTAGCTCCCTATCCAAGGGCAGTATCCTAGGAGACAAAACGCGAATGGAACGTTTGGCGCTAGATAAGCGTGCTTTTATCCGACCGAGTCCTTCGAGTAGCACCTTGGGAGGAGTGGCAGGAAAAACCCGGGAGGCTATTCTCCTCTGTGAGGCTGCTGGCTTTGATTTGATTTTGGTAGAGACCGTAGGGGTTGGACAAAGTGAAACGGCCGTGAAAAGCATGGTTGACTTTTTTCTTTTACTGCTACTTGCTGGGGCAGGGGATGAGCTCCAGGGGATCAAAAAGGGGATTGTGGAGATGGCCGATGGCTTCTTGATCCACAAGGCCGATGGGGATAATTTGGAGTTGGCGGCTCAAGCCAAGGTAGCCTATCAGAATGCAGTGCACCTTATTCCACCAAGCGAAAAAGGGTGGGCTCCCAAAATTCTATTGGCATCCTCGGTGACTGGGATGGGAATGCAGGAACTAGCCGAGGAATTGGCTACCTACCAACAACAGATGAAGGGCTCAGGGTTTTGGGAAAAAAATCGAGGAGTTCAGCGCCTTACCTGGTTAGAAGACCAAATTCAAGAACTTCTAGGCAGGGCTTTTTTGAACCATGTCGCCGTGAAGGAGACCTTGGCACGGGAAAAGCCTTCGGTGCAATTGGGCTTGCTTAGCCCGAGTATGCTCGCACATCAGGTGTTGGATCTGTTCTTAAATTCGAAGAAGTAGGCTGGCAAAAAGAAGGATGCTAGGCTCAGTAAGAGCGCATCTTAAATTTCTTTTTCAGTTCATTGACCGCGTTGCGGAAGCTGGTATCCGTTTCCATGATGTCATTGACCGTTTGGATGGCATGGATCACGGTGCTGTGGTCACGGCCACCAAAATGGTAGCCAATGGATTTCAAGGAATGGTTGGTGAAATCTTTGCAAAAATACATGGCTACTTGTCGGGCAATCACGATTTCTTTTTTTCTTGTTTTGTCCTTTAGCTCGTCAACTTGGATGCCGTAGTAATCCGCAACAGCCTTTTGGATAAAATCAACTCCTACCTCGGTTTCAATATCCTTGATGAAATTTTTGATGATGGATTTTGCGAGCTCAAGGCTGACCTCCACCCGGTTGAGGGAAGCATGTGCAATCAGCGAGATTAAAATACCTTCCAATTCCCGTACATTGGTGTCGACGGTATAGGCTAGGTATTCGATTACCGTATCCGGGATATTAATCCCTTCTGACTCCATTTTTCGACGGATGATGGCCACACGAGTTTCAAAATCTGGCATCTGAAGATCGGCCGTCAGCCCCCACTTAAATCGAGACAGCAGTCGCTCTTCCAACCCTTTGAGGTCCCTTGGAGGACAATCGGAGGTCATGATGATCTGCTTTTTATTTTGGTGGAGGTGGTTAAAAATATGGAAGAACATCTCCTGTGTTCGGTCTTTGCCTGCCAAAAACTGGATGTCGTCGATGATCAATACATCCACCTGCATGTAAAAATTGGTGAAGTTTTTCACGTTGCCATCCTTGATGGAATCCATGAATTGGTTCACAAACTTTTCGGAAGACACGTAGAGCACAAATTTTTCTCCAGGTCCATTTTTGATTTCGTTGCCAATGGCTTGTACCAGGTGGGTTTTTCCCAATCCAACTCCTCCATAGACCATCAAAGGATTGAAGGAGGTGATTCCTGGTTTGCTTGCTACTGCAAATCCTGCAGATCGAGCCAGTCGGTTGCAATCCCCTTCGATGTAACTGATAAAGGTATAGGTCGGATTTAGGTTGCTTTGTGTCAGCAGTCCTGCATCCAAGGATTGCATTTCGAATGGAGTTTTTACCTCTTGGTTAGTTGTGCCAGGTTTTTTGTTGCTGGCGTTTCCCTGCGGAAAAGAAACCACGTAAGGCTGATTGCTTGGGTTGCCCTTATCTACTACTACTGCGTATTCGAGTCGACCAGCCGCACCCAAGGTATTTTTGATGGCTAACTTCAATTCTTCCACGTAATTGTCCTCGAGCCACTCGTAGAAAAATTGGCTAGGAACCTGGATGGTCAATGTGGATCCCTCAAGCTTTACTGGTAGAATGGGCCTAAACCAGGTGGAATAGCTCTGCTCATTGACGTGTTGTTCGATCACACGCAAGCATTCACTCCATACAGCATTGGCTTCTGAACTCATTCTGAAGATATAGGATTCTCAAACTTGTCAAATGTTGACAAAGAGGGGTACAAAAATGTGGATAATTAACTAAAATAAAAAATCCAAGACACAGGGATTCCTTTTTTTTAGCCATTTTCTATGCAGCTTGAATTTGGCCATTCCAATAATCGGCAAAAATTTAAGATTTAGATTCTTGAAATAGAGTCCTAAAAAGATTGGGTTTTTGTTCCAATGCCAATGAAAGTTTCGTGATTGAGCATGTGGACGTCTGTTGACTTGGTTACCCTGTTTTTGTTTCCCGCCTTTCGGAGCAAATTGATTCGGAATGGTTAATTTTGGTCTTTCGCTTTTTCAATTCTAATTTTTATGGAGCAGAATTTATTTTCAGAATTCCCCGATACCACCAAGAAAGACTGGTTGCGGCAAGCTACGGCAGACCTCAAGGGTAAGGGAGAGGCCCAAGATTTGGGGAGCAGGCTTTGGGATACAATACCTATGCAGCCTCTGTATGCTCTTGAAGATCTTGTAAACCCTGTAAAGCAGCGTCAGTTTCATGCCCCATCCGAATTTCCAGGCATGCCTCCACGCCTCTGGACCAATGTGATCACCGTGTTGCCAAGCGATACCAATGCGGATATTCTGCTTGTTTTAGAAAATGGAGCGGAGGGCTTGGTTTTGCCACTTCATGGAACTGAAGATCTTCAGGAACTTTTGGAGGGGGTGATGCCCCAGTACATTTCGATTTATTTGCTTCCCTTAGGAAATCCTGTTGCTGCCTTCCAACTTTTTCAGGACTGGGTAGACCATACAGGAGCTGATACATCGGCTCTTCAAGGCGGGATATTATGGAGTCCTGCAGACCAAGTCTTTGACCATCAACAAGACCTTGGGCTGGGGGTCGAGCTTTTGGAAGAGCTGCTCGAACTGAACGAGGGCTTTCCCAACTTTAAGGCATTCTGCATCAAAACTTCCCGCTACACCGAGTCTGGATCACATCCTTTGGATGCCCTCACTTTCGGTTTGGGGGAGTTGGTCGAGATTTTGGATCGGGTGTCCGCTGCTCCTTTCTTGGTTTTTGACAAGCTATTTTTGGAAGCGGCGGTAGGAGAGCACCATTTTGGAGAGGTAGCTCGCCAGCTCGCTTTTCGACAGTTGGTTCAGAATTTAGCCTTACTCTATCAGGTAGAGGTGGAGGAGCAGGAACTAGTACTTTTTTGCCAAACGGCCCACTGGTCACAATCCGTATTGGATGCCCATACGAATACGATTCGCCAAACCTACCAAGCACTAGCAGCAGTTTTGGGAGGAGCAAATGTACTTTGGGTGAGGCCTTTGGAGGAAGAGCATGCTAGCACACAAGAGCGTCGCATCGCTCGAAATGTGTCAGCCATATTGAA
>CANHCD010000196.1 GCA_947458795.1 Cyclobacteriaceae bacterium
AATGATGCGAGGTGCCGTGCATGAAATACTTTTTATATGCTGGCCATTTCGGATCCTGATTTTTAATGTCGGTTTGGTCCAGCAAGCCCAAGCCAAGTAGCTCCCCTTGCATCACCAAGCCTACTTCGCGGTGGTAATCCTGAATAGTAACCCCAGGGCGTAGCATGCTTGCCGCTTCTCGCTCCACGCGCAACACCGCATCGTAAACCTGACGCTGCCGCTTGGTGTAGCGTCCATTGACAGGAATGGTGCGGGTCATGTCTGCATTGTAGTTGCCATACTCAGCAGCCACATCAAGAAGTAGGAGTTCCCCGTCTAGACAAGCCTTGTTATTCTCAATGTAATGCAATACGCAGGCCGATGGCCCCGAAGCAATGATGGGCTCGTAAGCAAAGCCCTTGCTTCGGTTGCGAACAAACTCGTGCACAAACTCAGCTTCAATTTCGTACTCCGTCACTCCTGGCTTCACCATTCCGAGTACGCGACGGAACCCTTTCTCTGTGATGTCGCAGGCAATTTGCAACTGCTGGATTTCTTCAGGCTCTTTGACCCCACGGAGTTCATGCATCAAAGGCGCTGCCCGCTCCACGATATGCAAAGGGTACTTCTCCTTGCAGGTCTTGATAAAGCGTGCATCTCTAGTTTCTACCACTACTCCGGCCCGCAGGTGCTCGTTGGTATTCAGGTAAATGCGCTCCGACAGGTTGACTACCGAATTGAATATCAAATCAAATTCCGAAAGCCAAAGAATGGTCCCAATACCAGAAGCAATAAATGCCTCCTCTTTGGTGTATTTATGTCCTTCCCATACCGCGATGTGGTCGTTGGTCTCTCGGAGAAATAACACTTCCCTCCAAGCGGGATTGGGGCAGTCTGGAGCCAAAAGCAAGATGGTCTCCTCCTGATCGATGCCGCAGAGGTAAAACAAGTCGTTATTTTGCCTAAACTTCATGGTACCATCCGCATTGGTTGGTAAAATATCATTGGCATTGAAGATTGCTACCGCGTTTTTCGCCATTTTTACAGCAAACTTGGCTCGATTGCGTTGGTAGATTTCTTTGGATAAGGGAGTATATTTCATTGCAGACAAATTATATTGCCAAGATAGTAAAATAGGACGTTTTTTAGAATGAAAATTCTAGGGACAGTTTAGATTGCGTGCCCATCATTTCACCAACCCGGAACCATCGCGTATGCAGTTGAGTTGTAAAGAGCTTCCCAATGGGATTCGGATTATCCATCAGGAGATCCCGCATACCCGTATGGTGCACTGTGGATTTATCCTCAATATTGGCAGCAGAGATGAGAGCCCCGAACAAGAGGGCCTGGCACATTTTTGGGAACACATGGCCTTCAAAGGCACCCAAAAACGAAAAACCTTTCACATCATCAATCGCCTCGAGTCCTTAGGGGGAGAGCTAAACGCCTACACCACCAAGGAGAAGGTCTGTTTCTATGCATCGGTCCTCAAAGACCACTACGGCAAGGCTGCCGAATTGCTCTACGACATCACCTTCCACTCCACCTTCCCAGAAAAGCAGATTGAACGGGAGCGGCAAGTGATCCTGGAAGAAATGGCCATGTATCGCGACTCTCCGGACGATGCCATTCAAGACGAATTGGATGCACTTGTTTTTGAGCATCATGCCCTCGGTAGAAATATTTTGGGCACGGAAGAGACGGTGTCCAACTTCCACCACCATGACTTCATGGACTTTATTTCTTCACGGTTGGATACCTCCCAACTGGTATTTTCCGTGGTGGGCAATATCTCCTTCGAAAAAGCGCTCCGCCAAATCGAAGGCCCATTACGCGAAATCCCTACCAAAAGAACCCTTTATACCCGTAGTGGGTTTCAAACCTACCAAGCCAAGCACAAGACCGTGAAGCGCGAGGTCACCCAATCCCTTTGTGCCATCGGTAGGCCTGCCTATTCCCTGCACGATCCCAATCGCTACAAGCTGTTTTTGCTGAACAATATCCTAGGAGGCCCAAGCATGAATAGCCGGCTCAACCTCTCCCTTCGCGAAAACTATGGCTATGTATACAGCGTGGAATCTACCTACCAGCCTTTCTCAGATACGGGATTTTTTGGAATCAATTTTGGCACCGAAGAGAAAACACTGAAGAAAAGTCTAACGATTGTTCACCGTGAACTCGAAAAACTACGCGCCAATAAACTAGGTAGCCTGCAGCTTCATACCGCCAAGGTCCAAGCAATTGGACAAATGGCGATGGCGGAGGAAAACTATGCTGGATTGATGCTAGTCTACGGGAAAAGCATCCTTGACCATGGGAAAATAGACCCTTTGGACCTGATTTTTGATCAAATTCGTTCCACCACCGCTGCTGAACTACAAGACATTGCTCAGGAGATTTTCCAAGCCGATCAGCTAACGCAGCTCATTTATACCCCTGCTTGATATGGAGTTTATTGCACCAGAACTGCTCGCCTACTGCGAGGCCCATACCCAAGCAGAGGATCCACTGCTGCTGAAAATCACGCGTGAAACTCAGGCAAAGGTCCTACTTCCCCGAATGCTCTCAGGGCATCTGCAGGGTAAAACCTTGGAATTCTTTGCCAAAATGCTCCAGCCAAGCTCCATTTTGGAAATCGGCACCTTCACGGGCTACTCCGCAATTTGCCTTGCTCGTGGCCTTGCCCCCGGAGGAAAACTGCTCACACTGGATATTAATGATGAGCTGGAAACGATGGTTCGTGGATTTTTTGAGGAAAGTGGCATTGCTTCACAGATTGATTACCGCCTTGGAAATGCGCGCGAGCTGCTGCCGGCAATACCAGGGCCCTTTGACCTGATTTTTATCGATGCGGATAAGTTTTATTACAGTGCCTATTACGAGTTGGTCATCGATAAATTACGGCCTGGAGGGATTCTCCTAGCAGACAATGTTCTTTGGTCGGGAAAAATTCTGGTCGAAGAAGGCCAAAAAGTAGACAAAGACACGCAAGCCTTGTTGGATTTTAACCGGCAACTTGCCCAAGATCCACGCGTAGAAACCCTCCTTTTACCCATTCGTGATGGAATATTAATGGCTCGAAAGCGGTAGGCTGTAAAAATGGGTCTCATTTTTGCTAGGTTTTAAGTAGCGCCAAACACTTCTCATTTTAATGAAAGCCCTACTTCGTTTTCAGCTCTTATTTTTTGTCCTTTTCTCTGGAACACAGCTGCTTCAGGCACAGATTCCCCAGGTTCCTTTGGAAATGGAATTCGCGGATTTAACCTTGAAAATCCACCCACAAGCCCAACGGGAAATTCAACTGGATGTCGATGCACTCTACCGCAATGCCGCCTATTTTAAGGTAAAAGCAGAACGCATCAACCTCTACCTTCCCCTGGTAGAGCGAGAACTCCGGAATCAAAATATCCCAGACGAAATCAAGTATTTAGTAATCCAAGAAAGCGGATTGGTTCCTGATGCCGTATCTACCTCCAATGCGGTAGGCTTCTGGCAGTTTAAACAAGGAACAGCCGAAGAGGTGGGATTACGTGTAGATGGACAGGTGGACGAGCGGAAAAGCATTGTAGCCTCCTCACGTGGTGCCGCAATCTACCTTAAAAAACACCATGCAACCCTCAACAATTGGATGACTGCCTTGGTCTCTTATCAAATGGGTTTGGGTGGAGCAAAAGCCTATTTTGGCAGCCAATATGCAGGTCAAAAAGTAGTGACTATTGACCGCAACACGCATTGGTATTTTAAGAAATACTTGGCCCACAAAATCGCCTACCAGCCTTCAATGGCTGTTTTAACCTCCAATTCCGCCCGCCTTACTGAGGTTCAAATTCAAGGCCCCAACACGTTTGCAGCCCTTGCAAAGCAGTTTGGAGTTTCTGAAGCACACTTGATCGAATTCAACAAATGGGCGGTAAACGGGAAAGTTCCTGCTGGCTCCTACACCCTTTTCTTTGTCAAGGGAACTGGACTTCTTGAGGGTCCTGTAGCCAATCAAAGTCCTGCGACTACCGCACAAGCAGCACCTGCTAAAACTTCGGCTGCACCGAAAGCGGCTAGCGCCTATCCGAAAATCACAGGAAACACGATGAAGGCCACCCAGCGCAAGCAAATTCTAGTGAATAACCTGGAAGGGGTACAAGCAGCGGCCACAACCTCAGCTAGTGTATTTTCAGAAGAAATTGGAATCCGTGAAAAGCGATTCATTAAGTTAAATGACCTACCTGAAACAGAGCAGATTGAAGCCGGAGCCTATTACTACACCCAGCGTAAGCGTCCAAATGGAGAAGTAGCTACCCATGTGGTAGAAGCTGGGGAGACACTCTGGTCTATTTCCCAAAAATATGGTATCCGTCTGGCCTCGTTAAAATCTAAAAATAGAATTCGAAAAGACTCGGAGCTTCGCCCAGGTATGGTGCTGAATCTGAAGGAATCTCTAAAAAGAGGTGCAGAAATTCCTACCTATTCAGAGCCCAAACCCGTAGTCGCTAGTCCTACTGCTCCTGCTGCACAGCCTAAAGTAGAACAGGCTCAACAGGCTCCCCCACAAAAAGTACAGCAGCCCCAAACTCCTTCCTACTCCTTCCACACGGTGAGTGCAGGCGAAACCCTGTTTTCCATCTCCAAAAGATATGGAATGTCGGTAGAGGACCTCAAACAACTCAATAGCATCGGCGCTCAAAACTTGATTACGATAGGACAAAAATTACGTATTTTGACCCCTTGATCTGATCAACCCAATCCCATGCG
>CANHCD010000197.1 GCA_947458795.1 Cyclobacteriaceae bacterium
GGTACGAAATACGGGATGAATTAAATAATGAACACCCAACGCTGATTGAAGAATGTTGAAGTGAAAACTAGCCTCCCACGTCAGCAAACTCCCTAGTCTTGGTACATTGCCTGCCTACCGCCAGGCAGGTACTTGGTAGTTCGTACAGTTTCTCAAGTCTTGATACTTGATACTGAATACTTGATACTTTACTGCGCTTGCAACCAATCCGGGCCCACGCCGACTTCTACTTCGATCGGTACGGGGAGAGGAATGGCATTGGACATCAATCCCGGGATGTTTTTTTTGAGTAGCTCCACCTCGTCCTTATGTGCATCAAACACCAATTCATCGTGTACTTGAAGGATCATTTTGGACTTTAGCTTTTCTTTTTTCATCCAATCATGTACGTGGATCATGGCAACCTTAATCAAGTCTGCGGCTGATCCTTGAAGAGGCGCATTGATCGCATTTCGCTCTGCAAAACCGCGCATGGTCATGTTGCGGCTATTGATGTCCCGCAAGTAGCGGCGGCGACCAAGGATGGTCTCCACGAATTCCTGCGTTCGCGCCTTTTCAATCGCTCCATCCATGTACTGCTTGACCGCGGGGAACTCCGTAAAATAGGCATCGATAATCTCCTTTGCTTCCCCGCGAGGAATCGAGAGTCGCTGGGCTAGCCCAAAAGCGGAGATGCCATAGATGATGCCAAAGTTGGCGGTTTTGGCCTTTCTTCGCATGTCAGTCGTCACCTCATCCAAGGGAACTTTGAAGATTTTGGCAGCCGTGGTGGCGTGGATATCTCTCCCTGTGCGGAAGGCTTCTAGCATGGACTCGTCTTGAGAAAACGCCGCCATCAAACGCAGTTCGATTTGGGAATAATCGGCAGAAAGCAACACATAGTTCTCGTCTCGAGGCACAAATGCTTTTCGAATCTCTCTACCTCGAGCGGTACGAATCGGAATATTTTGAAGGTTGGGGTTAATCGAAGATAGGCGCCCCGTAGCCGCCACAAACTGGTTGTAGGTGGTGTGAATTCTTCCGGTCTTGGAGTTGATCATCGTCGGTAGCGCATCTACATAGGTGGATTTCAGCTTGACCATTTGACGATACTCGAGAATGGCTTCTGCGATCTCGTGTTCGTCTGCCATCTTACTCAAAATCTCTTCCCCTGTAGCATACTGCCCAGTCTTGGTTTTTTTGGCCTTGGGGTCCAATTTCAACTTTTCAAAAAGTACCTCCCCCAGCTGCTTGGGCGAAGCCAAATTAAATCGTACTCCAGCCAATTCGTAGACGCGCTTCTCGATCTCCTTGCTTTCTTGTTCCAAGGTGACGGATAGCTCCGCCAAGCTCCCTGTGTCGATACGAACCCCTTCAAACTCCATGTCAGTGAGCACTCGGATTAACGGATTTTCTACTTCTTCCACCAGTTTTTTCAAGCCATTGGAAAGTAAAATTGGGTCCAGTTTGCCCTTTAGCCTCAAGGTAATGTCCGCATCTTCGGATGCGTAGGCGGTCACCTCATCCTCGTCTACATCTCGCATATTTCCCTGCCCCTTCCCTTTCTTTCCGATCAATTCGGTGATCGATACGGGCTTGTATTGCAGGTATTGCTGTGCCAACCAGTCCATGCCGTGCTTGCCTTCTGGCTCAATGAGGTAATGCGCAAGCAGGGTGTCGTACAGGGTTCCCCTCACTTCGATCCCGTAATTTTTGAGGACAAGCAAGTCATACTTGATATTTTGTCCGATTTTGAGGATCTCAGGATTTTCCAAGACTGGTCGAAGGATTTCCAACAGGGTTTGGGCCTCCTTTCGATCTGCTTCCAGAGGGAGGTAATAGGCTTCCCCTTCCACATAAGAGAAGGAAAGTCCCACGAGCTCGGCATTCATGGCGTCCAAACTAGTTGTTTCTGTATCGAAGCAGATTTCTTTTTGCAACAGCAAATATTCCACCAACTCCCGAACGGCTGCATCCCCCTTAATTTTATGGTAATGGTGGGCATTGCTATGAATGGTGTCCAGAACAACGGGTTCAGAAATGGAAACTTCCTCTTCCAGCTCCTCTTCGGCTACAAAGCTTGTGGTTCTAGGAGTAGGAGCTCCAAAAAGGTCCATCTGCGCAGGAGCAGCGGGTGATGGAGCCGCTTTCTTTGCCGGCGCTTCCTTAAAAATTCGATTGGCTAGGGTGCGGAACTCCAGTTCACTAAAAATTCCCCGTAGCTTTTCCTCATCGTAGTGATCAAGCCTTAAGTCTACCTCATCAAAGTCCACGGGCACATCGATCTTAATCGTCGCCAGTTCCTTGGACAAAAGTCCTTGCTGTGCAAAATTTTCAACATTCTCTTTCTGCTTGCCTTTAAGTTGGTCTACATTTTCAAGTATCCCTTCAAGCGTACCATATTCCTTGAGGAGCTTGACGGCTGTTTTTTCCCCAATCCCTGGAATTCCTGGAATATTATCTACCGCGTCTCCCATGAGCCCAAGAATATCACGCACCAAGTCCACGTGGGTAATGTCCCATTTTTCACAGATCTGCTTGGGTCCCATCACATCCACTCCATTGCCCATAAAGGCCGGCTTGTAGAGAAAAATATGCTCGTCCACCAGTTGACCATAGTCCTTGTCTGGGGTCATCATGTACACCGTAAACTGTTCCTTCTCCGCCTTTTTTGCAATGGTGCCGATGATGTCGTCTGCCTCAAATCCATCCATTTCCAAAATAGGAATTTTGAAGGCCCGCACGATCTCCTTGACCCAAGGGATGGATACGGTAATGTCTTCCGGCTGCTCCAGGCGATTGGCCTTGTAGGGGGTATACTGCACGTGGCGAAAAGTAGGTGCCTTCGTATCAAATGCCACTGCGATGTGGCTTGGTTTTTCTTTTTCCAAGACTTCCAAGAGCGTGTTGGTAAAGCCAAGCATTACGCCTGTATTGAGTCCTTTTGAATTGATTCTAGGGTTTTTACTAAAGGCAAAATGAGCCCGATAAATGAGGGCCATTGCATCCAAAAGAAAAAGTTTATGGGCTTGAGTTTGTGACATTCGAACAAAGGGTTGGGGAAAATAAAGGAAAGAATCCGACTTACTAAGATACAACTTTTCCGCAGGCGAATCCGGTCAAAATGCTCAGCGATTTACAAAATCAGACAAGCTAAGTCAATCTTCTTTTTCTAGCTCCTTCAGGTAATTTTTTACTTGAAGGCTACGCAGAAATATTAGGGTCAAAGGAATCAACCAAAGCAATTCGTTCCCTACCAAATGAAAAATGCTCCGTTTATTCCAACCTAGTTCGGGAACGAAGCCTAAGGTAAACCAGGCTGCTAAAATGATTTTGCCTGAAATTCCAATTAAAATCAACCAGACCCAGGAAACCGGATAAAAGGCAGCAAAAAAAATCACCAGACCCACTACCATCCCAAAGATTCCAAAAAAGTAGCTCGGAAGGGTACTTGAAGGTACAAGTCCCATTGCCATCCAGTTGACTACCGTCTCCCCAAAATAAACATAAAAGGCAGACCAAGCGATTGTATACATGCCCGCCAACAGCAATAGGCCGCGGTAATGCATCGGGAACCTGGGAAAATTTGAAGCTTGATCCATGGAAGGGTTGATTTTGTAATGCGAAATGAACACCTTGAGGTGAAACAAGTTTGAGGCGTATACAAAACTATCTAATGAATCGAAAAAACAACCTCCCTTCCTTCGCTTTTCTTTTCCTTGGCGCTGCGATTTTCTCGGCTTTGGGCTTTGGCATCGGCAGAAACAGCGGAGAAATCACCCCCCTTTCCATTGATTCGGCGGCTGATTTGATCGGCCTTTCCTTTACCCCCCAGGAAAAGGACAGCATGATCGGTACCTTGACCACGCACCGAACCAATTTTGAGCTCATGCGCAAAATAACCCTTGACAATGCAGTGGGTCCCGCCTTGGTGTTCAATCCTCTACCACAAGGTTTTTATCCAAGCCAGGAGCAAAACAGCTTCGATTGGGGATTGCCCACGAAAGTAGTACTACCCACAAGCGATGTAGACCTTGCATTTATGCCTGTTCACCAACTTTCTGTATTAATCAAATCCAAGCAACTGAGTTCAGAGCGGCTTACAAAAATTTACCTCCAACGAATCAAAACCCATTCCGACACCTTAGCTTGCTTGGTGACCCTTCTAGAGGACCAGGCGCTAAACCAGGCCAGAGCCCTTGATCAGGAGCTTGCTGCAGGCAAGTACCGAGGACCGCTCCACGGCATACCTTACGGCATCAAGGATTTATTTGCCGTACCAGGAACGCGAACCACCTGGGGAGCAACCCCTTACAAGGATCAAGTAATTGATGAAACGGCAACAATTGTGACCAAACTAGAACAAGCAGGAGGCGTATTGGTGGGTAAATTTACCCTAGGAGCCTTGGCAATGGGCGATGTCTGGTTTGGAGGGGTCACCAAAAATCCTTGGAACCTAAAGCAAGGATCAAGTGGATCCTCTGCAGGCTCTGCTTCTGCAGTGAGTGCCGGATTGGTGCCCTTTGCCATAGGTACTGAAACGCTCGGTTCGATCGTCTCCCCCTCCACGCGCAACGGTGTAACAGGATTGCGTCCGACCTTTGGTCGTGTGAGCAGACATGGAGCCATGGCCCTCAGCTGGTCCATGGACAAAGTTGGTCCTATCTCTAGGTCCACACTCGACAATGCCATTGTCCTA
>CANHCD010000198.1 GCA_947458795.1 Cyclobacteriaceae bacterium
ACCATCAAAAAGTATGACAACATCTGTAAATACATCCACCTTCCAGTGCAGTCGGGCAACTCTAGGGTGCTTGAATTGATGAACAGAACCTATGACCGAGATTGGTACATGGATCGAGTACGCGCCATTCGAGAAATCCTGGGTGAAGAATGTGGGATTTCTTCAGACATGATTGCAGGCTTTTGCTCCGAAACGGAAGCAGAACACCAAGACACCTTAAGTTTGATGGATCTTGTGAAATACGATTTCTCGTACATGTTCTACTACTCCGAACGCCCAGGAACACTTGCTGCAAAAAAGTATGCCGATGATATCCCCTTGGAAACCAAGAAAAGAAGGTTGGCAGAAATCATCGATAAGCAGGCCGAACTGTCTACAGCTCGCAACCTGCTAGACGTTGGGCAAGAACAAGTAATTCTCATTGATGGCGCATCCAAGAAGTCTGCTGAAGAACTGCGAGGAAGAAACTCCGCCAACAAGGTAGTCATCGTAACCTCAGAAGGCCTGAAGCTGGGTGACTATGTGCGCGTCAAAATCACTGAAAGCTCCAGAGGCACCCTATTTGGAACTGTCCTAGAAATTAACCCAAGCAGCCTCGCATGATCACAGCCCAGGAAATTCAAGCGGTCAAGCAGCGATTTGGGATCATCGGCCATAGTCCCCTGCTCAACCATGCCATTCAGGTGGCCATGCAAGCATCGCCCACAGATATGACCGTACTGATTACTGGAGAAAGTGGCAGTGGTAAAGAGAGTTTTTCAAAAATTATCCACTCCCTATCCTTGCGAAAGCATGGTAAATTCATCGCCATCAACTGTGGAGCAATTCCAGAGGGAACGATTGACTCTGAATTATTTGGTCACGAGAAAGGATCCTTTACAGGTGCACATGAGGCTCGAAAAGGATATTTTGAAGTAACCGACGGCGGCTCGATTTTTTTGGATGAAATTGGAGAGATGCCTTTGGGAACCCAAGCTAGGCTCCTTCGGGTCTTGGAAAATGGGGAGTTTATAAAAGTAGGATCCTCTAAAGTTCAGAAAACCAATGTTCGCGTAATCACTGCGACCAATGTCAATTTGATCAAAGCGGTAGAAAAAGGAAAATTCAGAGAAGATCTGTATTACCGACTGAATACCGTACCCATTTTTGTTCCGCCCCTTCGGGAAAGAGGAGAAGACATGGTGCTACTTTTCAGAAAATTTACCGGTGACTTCTCTGAAAAATACCATGTTAAACCCATCACCTTGGATGCTGCCGCCCAGGAGGTATTGCTGCGGTATCCATTTCCAGGGAATATTCGGCAGTTAAAAAATATTGCTGAGCAGGTTTCCCTGTTAGAAGAGCAGCGGGAAGTAGATGCACTTACGATGTCTCGGTATTTGCCTGAAGCGAGCACCCGTCTCCCCCTGGCGTTCAAAGGAGGCAATTCAGAGTCCACGGATTTTTCCGAAAGAGATATCTTGTACAAAGTCCTTTTTGACATGAAAAAGGACATGAATGAATTAAAAAAATTGATTCTAGAATCCTACCAAAGTGGTGGTATCAATTCCTCACTAATTCAAAAGCATCAGGGGTTATTTGAAGACCTAGAGGCGAGCATCATGCCTAAGGAGATGTCGGAATCGGCAAACCAATTCACCATGCCTTTGCTCCTTGAATCAAAGAATACCGATGCTCCTCAGGAAGAGGGATATGAGGACGAAGTTATCGAAGATATTGTGCATGAAGAGGATGATAATTCCCTATCCTTGGAGCGAAAGGAGAAAGAAATGATCCTCAAAGCATTGCGAAAACACAACAACAAAAGAAAGTATGCAGCCAACGACCTCGGCATCTCCGAACGGACGCTCTACCGAAAAATCAAACAATATGATATTGAATAGATCTTGGCTGTTGTTGTTTGTCTTATGTCTAGGACTCTCTGCCTGTTCCGTCAAATACAGCTTTACTGGCACCAACATCAATTACGAGCTGGTAAAATCATTCTCAGTGGAGAATTTTTTCAATGACTCGGGAGGCGGTCCTGCAAACATGGAGCAGCGATTTACCGAAGCCTTGAAAGAATATTACCAGCGAAATACCCAGCTTGAACTAGTTCGAAATAATGGAGACCTCCAGTTTTCCGGATCCATTGTGCGTTATGCTTTATCCCCGCAGGCAGTCGTATCCTCCGGTGACCCCAATCTACCCGACCGAGCAGGACAAATGCGACTCACCATTGCTGTGGAAGTGGAGTACATCAACTTGACCAATGAAGAGGAAAACAAAAAGCAGACCTTCACCTTTTTCCAGGATTACGATCCTCGAACAGTGACCTTGTTAGATGTGGAAAATCAATTGGTAGAAGATATTTTCGAAACAATCATCCAAGATATTTTCACGGCCACAGTCGCCAACTGGTAAAATCCGTATATTGAAATCAAAATATTTGTTGTGAACGCATCTCAATTTCTAGAACTTATTCAAAAAGCAGATCGGCTTGAAAAAGCGGATTATTTGCTGCTTGAGAAGGTTCAGAAAAACTTTATTTTTTTTTACTTGTCCCATGCGCTGGCTACAAGATTTGAGTTGAAAAATCAAGAAAGTAGCCCTTCCCTTCCGCTAGCCGCCGTCACAAGTCCAGATCGAGTTTGGCTGAAAAATTGGTTACTCCAACCGCATGGCTCCGAAAAAAGGCAAGGAGAAGGAGGTTCTAGTGAGCATCTAGAAGGTGATCAGGCAGGAAAAATTAAAGCCAAAAAACGAGAGGCCCCCAAAGACGACTTAATCGAGAGTATCCGAAGAAAAGAGAAGAAAGAAATTTTAGACGCTGAAAAAAGAGCGCAAAATGACTTGATTAAGGAGTTTAGCAAAAAGGAAATCAAGCTTGCCACTATCAAGGAGATTGAAGCCAACAAAAATAATGAGAATTTAGCCACTTCAAGTACCAGCTTAAATGAAGGGTTAATTTCCGAAACTTTTGCTGCTATTCTTCTCCAGCAAGGCAAAAAAGCAAAGGCAATTGAAATTTATGAGAAGCTTGCTTTGAAGTTTCCCGAGAAAAGGGCTTACTTTGCGAATCTAATTGAAAAATCAAAAGAATAAATCCTATTTTATGTTTACTCTATTATTAAGTGTTATTTTGGTTTTAGCGGTTTTGCTAATCCTAGTGATTTTAGGCCAAAATTCTAAAGGTGGTGCTGGCGCCGCATTTGGTGGAAGTGCTACACAAATCATGGGGGTAACACGCACAGGAAATGTTTTGGAAAAGGCAACCTGGATTTTAGCGATTTCTATTCTGGGATTGGCTCTAGCATCATCTGTATTTTTTACAAGCGGGCAGCCCAACCAATTTTCATCTCCGAATATTGAGACCGCCAAAGAGCAAGTGGTAGCTCCAGCTTTCGGAGATACTCAAAATGCACTTCCTGCAACTGAAGCAGTACCTGCTGATTCCACTGTAAAAAAATAAGTTAAGCCTTATAAAAAAAGAGCCTTACTGTGAACAGTAAGGCTCTTTTTTTTGGTTAACTGACACATTGTTGGAGCTAAAGCCGAAAAAGAGAAATTTTGGCAGATAGATTTGCTTTAAAAATTATTTTTTGAGTAGGAAAACTAAAGGTTTTGCGTCGATTTGTCAGAATAAAGCCAAGTTCAGCCCTTGGCATAAGAAGTGCAGGTAGGAGATTGTAAGTTACTATAACCCTTAACATTTTATATCTATGTCAAAAGTGAACATCAAACCTCTTGCAGACCGCGTTTTGGTTCAGCCAGCAGCTGCAGAAGAAAAAACTGCTTCCGGTCTTTACATTCCGGACACTGCAAAAGAAAAGCCTCAAAAAGGTCTCGTTATTGCAGTAGGCAACGGAAAAAAGGATGAGCCATTGACCGTAAAAGTTGGAGATACTGTGTTGTACGGCAAGTACTCTGGCACAGAGTTGAGCGTCGATGGAAATGACTACCTCATCATGAGAGAGTCCGATATTTTCGCAATCCTGTAAATAATTAATCACACCCTGAAAAATTTAACTAAAAATGGCTAAACAACTATTTTTCGATACTGACGCTAGAGACAGACTCAAAAAAGGCGTAGACGCACTTGCTGACGCAGTAAAAGTAACCCTTGGCCCAAAGGGTAGAAATGTCATCATTGACAAGAAATTTGGCGCTCCTACCATCACCAAAGACGGTGTATCGGTAGCGAAAGAAATTGAGCTAAAGGAGCCTATCGAAAACATGGGAGCCCAGCTTGTAAAAGAAGTAGCTTCCAAAACTGCTGATCAAGCGGGTGATGGAACTACTACAGCAACCGTTTTGACTCAGGCGATTTTCAACGTAGGGATCAAAAACGTAGCTGCAGGTGCAAACCCAATGGACTTGAAAAGAGGCATCGACAAGGCAGTAGCGGCTGTGGTTGCTGAATTGAAGGCCAACTCCAAGCCAATCTCTACCTCTAAAGAAATTGCTCAGGTAGCAACTGTTTCTGCAAACAATGACGAGGAAATCGGTAAAATGATTGCCGATGCCATGGATAAAGTAGGCAAAGACGGTGTCATCACTGTTGAAGAAGCAAAAGGCACAGAAACCGAAGTGAAGACTGTGGAAGGAATGCAGTTTGACAGAGGCTACCTCTCCCCTTACTTCGTGACCAACACCGAGAAAATGGAAGTTGAACTAGATC
>CANHCD010000199.1 GCA_947458795.1 Cyclobacteriaceae bacterium
TGAGCTCGATCAGCTTGCTTTTGCCAACCAAATTCCATTGGGAATGCTGTCCTCGACCTTACTTTCACTTGAGTTTGAAGGAATCGTAAAGTCCTTGCCTGGCAAAAAATATAAACTTCTTAGCTAGACTTTAGGAATCAGGAAATCCAATTGGGTCACTTTAGAACCTACCAACTCTGCTTAAAATTAGTTGGTATTTTATTCTTTCATCTTGCGCATAAGCTTTGGGTAGTACCACAGGTAAAAACCACTCAGCGCAAGCAAAATCAATCCAAAGGAAACCAAAGTGGAGTAGGTAAGTTTGGCTCCCTCCTCTCCCGTGGTGTAATAATCCACAATACTTCCATCGTGCACCTTTTCGATCCAATCGGAATGCCGCGTACCCACAGACAAGATCTCACCCGAATAGCCATCTACCTGCACTTCTGTAAAATGGGTTTTGAAGGTGATCTTGGCCGTGCCCTTGTCTGGGCGAATATCGATGCGGTCTACTTCAGAATCCCTCCCCATTTTTTTCATTTCCTCTTCTCCAATGCGTACCATCTCTGAAGGCAAGATCCAGGTACCCTGCTCCACCTTACTCGCTAAAGTTGGAGGCAGTAACTCCACCTTCTTTTTCCAAGCCAACAGTATGGAGGTTACCCCAATCACAAGGAAAAAGACAATCAGGGGAATTCCCATCAAGCGGTGTAGCTTTCGCAGGTTGCGAGTACGTTTTGCTTGGATTTTAATCGGTTCGTTGGACATGGGAATCGGAAAACAAGCCCGTAATAGGAGCTTGGCAAGAACAGGCTTGCAAGATAAAGAAAAATCAACCAGAGCGAAGCATTTGGTAGGGATGGCATGAAAACCCACTGCCTACCTCCATTGCTACCAAAGAATGGGGACCTAGCAAAAAAAAGGCCCGAAGGCCCTTTTTTAGATTGCTTGAGACTCCTTAGAAGAGTTCCTTGGCAACTCTATAGGTAGTTTCGGCCTTGCTCATCGTGTAAAAATGCAAACTTGGTACTTTAGCTTCCATCAATTCCTTGCACTGCTTGATCGCCCATTCAATACCCACTTCCTTCACTTGGGCATTGGTAGTACACTTGAATAATGCATCGGTCAAGTCGTCTGGAAAATCCAAAAAGAAGGATCGAGGCAAAGCTGTGATCTGACCCAAAGTAGAAATAGGCTTGATTCCTGGAATGATGGGGACATCAATCCCCGCTTCCCGAACCTTAGCCACATAGTCAAAGTACTTTTGATTGTCAAAAAACATTTGAGTCACGATAAAGCTAGCGCCATTTGCCACTTTTTCTTTCAGATATTTCAAGTCAAACTTGAGGCTAGGGGCTTCAAAATGCTTCTCAGGATAGCCCGCTACGCCCACACAAAAATCAGTTTGGAAGCTAGGCTCGGTTTCCTCGTGCAGGTACTTACCCTGGTTCATATTGACCACTTGGGCTACGAGTTCGCTGGCAAAGGAGTGTCCATTGGGCTCGCCAACAAAACGTTCTGCTTTAGGAGCATCTCCACGAAGGGCCAGTACATTTTCTACCCCAATAAAATCAAGATCAATCAACAGATTTTCCGTTTCCTCCTTAGTGAAGCCTCCACAAAGTACATGCGGTACGGCATCTACCTCAAATCGGTTGATCAAGGCAGCACAAATCCCAACAGTTCCTGGGCGCTTTTTGGTACTTACCTTCTCTAGAAGTCCATTGGCATGCTTCTTATAGATGTACTCCTCACGGTGGTAGGTCACATCCACAAATGGTGGTTTAAACTCCATTAAAGGGGAAATACCCTCCATGAGCTCCTTCAAACTTTGCCCTTTTAAGGGAGGAAGGATTTCGAAGGAAAAGAGGGTTCCTTTTGCGTTTTTTATATGCTCAGTGATTTTCATTGTGGTATAGTCTCAAGAATTGCGGTTGGGGTATAGGCCAAATTTGGAGATAGTAAGCGCTCAGCCGCTTGAAGGCTGATGCCTTTTCGCTCAGCATAACTTGCTACTTGGTCTTGTCCAATTTTGCCTAAGCCAAAATAGCTGCTTTCAGGGTGTGCAAAGAAGAATCCAGAAACGGAGCTAGTTGGGTACATGGCATAGCTCGAGGTCAAGGTGATTCCTATCGTATTTTCTAAATCCAACAATTCGGAAATAGTCACCTTCTCGGAGTGCTCAGGACAGGCTGGATAGCCAGGTGCTGGGCGGATGCCTGCGTATTCCTCGCTGACCAAGGCCTCATTTGATAGCTGCTCCTGAGGGGCATAGCCCCAAAGTTCCTTTCGTGTCAATTCGTGTAAGTATTCGGTAGCCGCCTCTGCCAATCTATCGGCCAGGGCCTTAAACAAGATGTCGTTGTAATCGTCCCCAGCCGCTTGGAATTCAGCCAACTTGGTTTCCATGCCGAGCCCGGAGGTGACGGCAAAGCAACCCAAGTAGTCCACCTGCTCAGGGTGTAAGTAATCGACTAAGGAGCGGTTAGGTACTCCTTTGCCTTTTTTACCCTGCTGCCTCAAGAAGTGAAACTTGGCAATTGACTCTCCTTTTTCGTTCAGCACGCGGGCATCATCGCCTTCGCGCTGTACAGGAAGCAGGGTGCATACCGCCTTGGCAGTTAGCCACTTTTCTTTGATCAAGGTATCTAGCATGGCTTCTGCGTCTGCAAAAAGGCGCGTTGCCTCTTCCCCGACCACAGGATCGGCCAATATTTTTGGGTACTTGCCACTGAGCATCCAGGTACTGAAGAATGGCGTCCAGTCAATGTATTTTCTCAATACGGAAAGGTCAAGGTCCTCAAGTACTGTCCTACCCAAAACTTTTGGCTTCACAGGAGCAATTCCTGCCCATTCGATTGGCACGGGGTTGGCCATGGCCTCCTCGTAAGAAATCAACTGCTTGACGGCCTGCTTTGCTTCGTGCTCTTCCCGCAAGGCCTTGTAGGTGGCCTTTAGATTGATGCGGTAGCTTTCGCTGGTTTCAGGTGAAATGGACTCCCCTGCGATCGGAACTGACTTACTCGCATCAGTGACGTGAATGACACAACCGGAGTACATGGGATCAATTTTTACTGCCGTATGAATTCTGGAAGTAGTGGCTCCACCGATTAGTAATGGAATCGTCAGCCCTTGGCGCTCCATTTCTGAAGCCACATTGACCATCTCATCTAGGGATGGAGTAATCAATCCACTCAATCCAATGATATCTACCTTATTTTTGATCGCCTCGTCGATAATTTTCTGTGCATCTACCATCACACCAAGGTCGATGATTTGGTAGCTATTGCAGGCCAAAACTACTCCTACGATGTTTTTACCGATGTCGTGCACATCTCCTTTTACGGTTGCCAGGAGGATTTTCTTCAGGGAAGAGGCTTCTTGACCCTCCTCAGGCAGAGGCATGTAGGGCTCCAAATAGGCTACTGCCTTTTTCATTACCCGTGCAGATTTAACTACTTGAGGAAGAAACATTTTTCCTTCGCCAAACAAGTCGCCCACCACATTCATTCCATCCATCAAAGGGCCCTCAATCACTTTTAGTGGATTGACCAATTCAAGGCGTGCTGCCTCGGTATCCTCAATGATAAAGTCCAAAATCCCTTTTACCAAGGCATGTTCAATTCGCTTGGCTACGGGCGCTGATCTCCAAGCCTCATTGACCACTTCTTTTTTATCTGCAGACTTCACCGTTTCGGCAAAATCTAATAGTCGCTCGGTAGCATCCTCCCTCCGATCAAACAATACATCTTCTACCCGCTCCAATAATTCTTTATCGATATCAGCATAAACCTCGAGCATAGTAGGATTGACAATTCCCATATCCATCCCATGCTGTATTGCATGGTAAAGGAAAGCAGCGTGCATGGCTTCGCGAACGGGATCATTTCCACGGAAGGAAAAAGATACGTTGCTGACCCCACCACTTACCTTCGCACCAGGAAGATTTTGCTTGATCCAGCGCGTTGCATTAAAGAAGTCAACCGCATTCTTGCGGTGCTCTTCCATCCCTGTAGCTACTGGGAAAATATTGGGATCAAAAATGATGTCTTGGTGGTTAAATTTTACCTGATCGACAAGGATTCGATAGCTTCTCTCACAGATCTGAATGCGTCGCTCGTAGGTATCTGCCTGTCCCTTCTCATCGAAGGCCATCACCACTACTGCGGCACCAAACTTCTTAATGGTCTTCGCCTGCTGGATAAATTCTTCTTCCCCGTTTTTCAAGGAAATAGAGTTCACGATGCCTTTTCCTTGCACGCACTTCAATCCAGCAAGAATGATACTCCACTTGGAACTATCAATCACAATCGGAATACGACTGATCTCCGGTTCAGAGGCGATCAAGTTGAGAAAGCGGACCATGGCAAACTCGCCATCCAGCATGCCCTCGTCCATACAGACGTCCAACACCTGTGCACCACCTCGAACTTGGTCTAAGGCGATATCTAGGGCATCGTCGTATTGGCCATTGAGAATGAGGCGGGCAAATTTTTTGGAACCAGTGATATTGGTTCGTTCGCCGATATTCACAAAGTTGAGAGTTGGTGTAAATACCAAAGGCTCAAGGCCAGAAAGCTTCAAGTAGTTAGGCTTAGGCATGTTGCTCCTCCTCTTCAGTTAATTGATCAA